>CAMYWS010000014.1 GCA_947302865.1 uncultured Clostridia bacterium | reverse complement strand
TTTCGGCACAGATACAGCAGGTGACCTGTTGTGCCCAGAAGTTCCCGCTTTTCCGCAAACTGCAGGTACCAGTCCGCGAACACTTTGAAATCCGCGTCCGACAGTTCAAAATCCCTGCGCTCCTCGATCGCCTCCAGCGAACCGTTCGTGCCGACGGTCGTGACGTACTCGACCGGTTTATCCCGGAACAGCTGTTCAAACTCGGTCACGTCGTAGCCGGTGAACAGCTGCTCCTTAAAGTGCCGCACCTTGCCGTCCTCCGTGAAATTCTCCTCCTGTCCGAACCGCCAGTTCCCCTGAAAATAGTTCGCGTACAGGATCGCGTACACGGACAGGAACGCAAAAAACAGCATGCCGCCCGGCTTTGTGACGCGGATCGCCTCATCGATCGCGCGGTGCACGTCCTCCGGCTCGTACAGGTGATACATCGGTCCGAGCACGAGCGTGAGATCAAACGCATCGTCCGAAAACGCGCCGAGTTCCGTCGCGTCGCCCTGATACGACCGAAGATTGCCGATCCCCTTTGCGTGCTCTCTGAGAATATCGAGGTTGCTTTCGACAAGCTCCACAGCGGTGACGTCCATCCCCTCCTTCGCAAGCGCGATCGAATACCGACCCGTGCCCGCGCCGACCTCCAGCACCTTCGCGCCGGGTTTTGCGAAGCGGCGGATATAGTGCATGGTCGTGAAAAACTCCATCTGCCCGTGCCGCGAGCGGTTCAGCCGCCCGTCCTCGTCGCTGCCCGCGTAGTGCCCGCTGACGATCCTGATCCTGCTTTCCATGCGGTTCCTCCTATACGCCGAAGCGGTAATCCTTGTCTTCCTTCTCGTTCGGTACGAGTCCGAACGTTTCGATCACGCGGTCCGCGACTTCGTCCGGGGAAAGATGCGTGTTGTCGATCTTCAGATGATGCGCAAAGAGCGTTTCGCCCTCGTCCGTGTTCAGTTTGTACCGTTCCGCGGTATTCAGAATATCCTTTTTGCTCCACTCCGTGTTCCGCTTCGAGGGCTTGCGCTCCATGCGGTGCGGCGTTTCGTTGCGAAAGAGCCGCGTTTCGAGCGCCGCGGACAGCTCGACGAAGTAAAAACGGCCGCCGCTTTCGATAAACTGCGCTTCGAGCGCTTTTAAGTACGCCATGTCCTCCGGCATGTCGAACGCGCAGACGAAGGTGAAGATCAGGTCCACGTTGTACTTCACCGCAAGTGCGAACGCGGTCTCGCGGATCGCGCCGTTGAATTCCCTCTGCGCGGGCGTGCCGAAGCCGAAGATGTGATCACTGAGCTCAATGCTGTCGTGATTCATCATCATGCTGTAACGGAGCTTGTCGCGTAACGCTTCCGCCACTGTCATTTTGCCGACCGCCTGCGGTCCGCATACCACGATCAGATTTGCCATCATGCCCCTCCCTGTTTTTCGCTTTCGGGCTGCCAGAGATACAGCCCTGCGCTTGTGCAAAGCCGCTCCAGCAGCGCAAGAAGCCGCTCGTCCGGATCGTAAATCGTAAGATTGGTATCGTCCGGGTCGGAGACGATCAGACTGTCGCCCAAAAGTACGCAGACATACCGTGTAAGGATCGCTGCCTCGATCCGCTCGGGCGGCGGATTTTGTTCCGTTTCCTCATCCAGCGAAACACTGTAATAGCAGTTCAGCTTCAGAACAAGTTCTGCATGCCGCCGCTTGATCTCCGTGCGCCCGGGCTCTCTCATCAGATACCGTTCGACGGCAAAGTACTGCCCCGGACCGTTTGCCGGTACCTGCTCCGGCAGGATATCCGCGACCCAATACGGCGTTTCAAGCAATTCCTCGATGGTTTTTCTCATACGATCTCCTTTATCAGCGCTTCGATCGCCGCCTCCCAGTCCGTGTCGATCAAAACGACCCGCTCGCCCGCGGTCTGAAATCCCGCGATTGCCGCCCGGTTCTCCGCTTTCACCCATTCCGCCGAAAGATACGACTCATCAAGACGGGTTTCAATATCCGACGCGTGGGCTTTGATCATGTCGAACCGCGCGTCGATGTACGCGTCGGTACACGCAAGGCAGACAAACCGGATCGAAGCAAGATAGCGTTCGTCGAAATCCTTTCGCCATTTGAACGGCACGTAGCAGCCCTCGACGATCATGTTCTGCCGGTTTTCGATCGCGGTTTTCATCATCTCGCGCACGATCGGCCAAAGGTAGTCCGTAAGCGCACCGTCGTCCGCGGGCGTGAGATCGGTCTGTCCGCTTCGGATCAGCCCCATCTTGAGATGATCGATCGACAAATACGGGGTCTGCAGTTTTTCGAGCAGCTTCTGCGCAAGCACGGTCTTGCCCGTATGCGACGCGCCGGTGATCAGAATAACCATGCATTCTCTCCCTTTGTCAGCAGCCCTTGCCGTCGAGGCTGCACACGGGTCCGTTTTCGCGATATACGACAGGAAGTCCGCGCTCCGACAGGAATCCTTCCCAGTCGAGCGTGACGCCGTTTTCCGATATGATCGCGGGAATACCGACCGTTCCGTTTGCTTTGCACGAATCGAACACGGAAAGCGTATCGCGAAGCTTCAGAAACGCCTTGAGGTTTTTCATGTTCGCGGTGATATCGACTTCTTCATACGCGATCCCGCGGATATCGAAATTTGCCTTGCATTCCCGGCAGTCGGGGCAAAGCGGACTTCCGTAAACCGTGATCATTGCCTTTCCTCCCTCTTTTCGTGCGGTTTCCGCTTTGAAGCGGGAAACCCGTTTTTCAAATAGGTGTTCCACACGTCGATCCGGTCGTTTTCATCGATTTGCCGGATGACCCGCGCGGGCACGCCGCCGACGATCGTATTCGGCGGAACGTCCTTTGTAACGACCGCGCCCGCCGCGACGATGCTGTTTTCGCCGACCGTAACGCCGCCGGAAATGATCGCGCCGGAGCTGATCCAGCAGTTCTTTTTCAGCGTGATCGGCTTTGCGTATTCGAGATCGTGAACGCCGTCCGGATAGTCTTTTATGATGCGCTCGTCTGCGAGATACGGATGGACCGGCGTCGCAAGCGTCACGTTCGCGCCGATCATCACGCCGTCCTCCAGCGTGATCGGCGCTACGTCCATGAATATGCCGTTATAGTTGATAAAGCAGTTCTTCCCGACAATGATGTTTTCGCCGTACTCGCAGTAGAACGGCGAGAAAACGCCGAGATTTTTCCCGACGGAGGACGGGATCAGTCTTTGCAGCAGCCGTTCCTTCTTCCGACGCCGCCGATACGGCGTTCTGTTATAGCGGTCGCACAGCAGCATCCCGCGCTCATGGCGCCTGTCGATCTCCGCGTTTGCCGGGTTATACAGCCTGCCCGTTATCATACGTTCCCAATCCGTCACGGTTTCACTCCTTTTCGTCCGAAAGCAAGTACGTTTGCAGTTCTTCCGGCGTATCGGTAAGCGCGTCCGCTTCCCGCAATTCATCCCGTGCGCCGTAGCCCCACGTCACGCCGATGCACGGAAGATCCCGCGCGTGCGCGCCGCGCACGTCGTAATGCGTGTCGCCGACCATGACCGTGCCGTCCGCGCCGCCGACGACGGACAGCAGATATGCGAGCACGTCGTCCTTGTTCTGACGGCTTTTGTCCCACGACGCGCCTGCGATATAATCGAAGTACGGCGCAAGATGAAAGTCCGAAAGAATCTCGCGCGCAAGCGGCTCGGGCTTCGACGTGCCGACGAACAGTTTCCGTCCCGCGGCTTTCAGCGCTTTGAGGCAATCCTCGATCCCGTCGTACACGCGGTTTTCGTACTTGCCGCCGCCCTCGTTGTAGCGCACGCGATAGAGCCGGACCGCCTCGCTTATCTTTGCTTCCGGTACGTCCAAAAGCGCGAACCCGACGGTAAGCGGCGGTCCCACCATCTTCCGGAGCTCACCGTCCTCCGGCACGGGCAGTCCCAATTGTTCAAACGCGTATGCCGCGCTTTTTTTGATCCCCTCGCCGGAATCCGTCAACGTTCCGTCCAGGTCAAATATCACATTCCGATACCGCATATCCGCCGCTCCGTAAGTTTTGTCGGTTGACAGTTGATTATACCACAGAACGCGGCGTTTTGTCACCGTGCAATCGCGCCGGAATGCACATTTCGTGCCGGCGCCGCAAGGGGAATTCCGTCGAAAAAGCAAAAAAGATATAGCCATACGCGCCGCAGCATGATATATTATAATCAGATGGGTATACGCGCAGCGCGGAAAGGAGATCGGATATGAAGACGGCAAAGGCATTTCCGCCCTATGCGGGCAAAGAGCCGTATCTGTATCTTTGCTTTGCGGACGCGGACCGGAAGCGCGTACGAAAGCTCCTGGGGCGGCTCCGGCGGCGCGGCGTGCGCGTATGGTACCCCGCGGATGGCGGCACCACCGCGGAGGAGCTTCGCGCAAACGAAGCGCGGATGCGCGGCGCGGCGCTCACGGTGCTGTATCTTGACGAAGCGTTCCGCGCAGACCTGACCGCGAAGGGCCGCGCGATCGCCTGCTCGATGCGCGGGCAGAAGATCCTCTGTCTCAACACCGACGGCGGAAACAGCGGACTTTCGATCGGGCTGCCCTCCGATACGCCGACGCTGCTGCCGAACGGTTCAAAACCGGATGAGATCGAGGCGGCGCTTTTGCGGGCGAAGGGCTTTTCGCAGGACCTCATCGGTCCGCCGCAGGCCGAAACGTCGCATTGGGCTCGTACGATTGCTGTGACGATGGCGGCGCTTGCCGTGCTGATGCTTTCTGGCGCGCTGCTGTACGGACGCCTGTTCCCGCCCGACGCGGGCAAGCCGCAAAAGGAGGACACGGTCGTCTTTTCCGACCCGGCCCTGACCGCGGCGGTGCGCGGTGCGATCAACGGTCCCATCACGGAGGAATCGCTTTCCGGCGTGACGGCGCTGCGCTTTTCGGCGCTGCCGGAGGACCTTTCCGGGCTTGCGCTGATTCAGAATCTGAAACGCATCGAGCTCGGGCAGGACGCCGTCGTTTCGGACGCCGAGCGTGTGCTGACGCTTTCGGACGCGTATGAGATCGTGCTGATCGGAGGCGACGTGCCGTGACGGAATTCTTTCGACCGTACGAGGGCAAACGCCCCTTCGTGTTCATCAGCTATTCGCACCTCGACACCGCGCGGGTCCTGTCGATCATCAAGCCGCTGCACGACGGCAGGCTGCGGCTCTGGTACGACGAGGGCATCCCCGCCGGCAAAGACTGGTCGGGCAACATCAGCGAGCACATGCGCGCGTGCGGCGCGGTGCTGTTCTTCCGTTCGAAGCCCGCACTTGCGTCGCCGAACTGTCTCAGCGAGATCGAAGCGGCGATCGCAAACGGGCATCCGCTTCTGATCGTTCCGCTGGACGACGCGCCTGTCGACGCGCGATGGAACGCGCTGCTTGCGAAGGGCAGGACGCTTGCTCATAAAAACAATGCGGACGACGAGGCGATCCTGTCCGGCCTGCGCGGCGCATTCGGACGCGCGTTCTATCGCCATCGCGGCGAAAACATCCCTTTGGACCGCGTGGGACTGGTCGCCGCTCTGCTGTTCATGGCGCTGACGCTTGCCGTGCTGTACGGCATTCTGACGGGAAAGATCGACCCGTTCGGAGGGCCGGGCGAGGTCCCGGCGACCGCCGTTCCGACGCCGACGCCTATTGCGGCGGAGACGCCTTCCCCCTCGCCGACGCCGGACGTCACCAATTACGAGAACCTGATCCCGGTGAACTTCGGCGGGAGCAAGCTGCTGGAAAACACCGTGCGCGCAGCGATCGGAAAGTCCTCCGGCGACGTCCTTAAGAGTGAGATGAACGGCGTCACGGAACTGTATTTCTGCGGGCATATGCACCCGCAGGATATGTCCGACGTGCGGTTCGACGCGGACGGGACCTGCCGCGTGGGTACAGGCAGCGTGATCAAAGGCGACGTGAGCGATCTTTCCGCATTCACGGACATGCCGTATCTCAAATGCCTTGCGCTCGTCCGGCAGCCGGTACGGGACCTCTCTCCGCTGAACGGACTGGTCGTTCTGGAGGAACTCTGGCTTTCCGGCAGCGACGTTACGGGCATAGAAGCGCTGAATGATCTGCCGAGCCTTCGTTCGCTGCACCTTGAACATACCGCCGTGCGCGATCTGAAAGGGCTTTCCGCCCTGCCCGCGCTTGATACCGTGACAGTCAGCATCGATATGCTTCCGCTGGACCTTGAACCGGACGCGCCGTATACCGTGCGCGTCGTCCGATAAAAATCAGGAAAGGAACCCGACCCATGAAACAAACGATCTGTCCTCTGTACGTGCCCGCCGACGCCGAAGCGGTCCGTCCCGTGCTGGAAGCCCTGCGCAAAAAGGGCGTGACCGTGCGCGAAGCGGACAAGCCGAAACGCGGCGATGCAGTCCTGCTTTTTCTGTCCGAAAACCTCAGCGAGGATTCGCCTGCCGCAGCGCAGTTCTTTGCGCTCCGTTCGAAGAACGCGACGCTGATCCCCGTCGCGCTGGACAGCAGCACGCCGCCGGAGCTGATCAAAAACGCGCTCCTTGCGCGGCATATGATCATCGCGGAGCGCTACTCCGTCGACGAGCTTGCCGAGCGCATCGCATCCGCCGTCGGCAAAAAGAGTCCGCTGCCGTGGATCATCGGCATTGCGGGCGCCGCGATCCTCGTCGCCGCCGCTGTTCTGCTGATCGTGAACGCGCAAAAGGCAAAATGCGCCGCCGAGCCGGTCGTGCCGCAGGAAACGCCCGCGCCGACCGCTGCGCCGCGCGTACCGGAGAACGCCGGCATCAAGCCCGAGGACCTTGCCCGCGTGCATCAGCTGTTCATCATCGGCGACCGGTGTTGCCCGCTGTTCGGCGACGAGCAATGGGTGAAGGAACTGAACGTCGCACGGGTCGACGCGGAAAACTTCGCCAACCGCTTCACGGACGATCACGGCGCGCACTGGCTGGACAATGATACGGGGGACGAGATCACGCTGTACCGCTGGGAGGATCTGGACTTTCTGCGCTACATGACCAATCTGCAGTTTTTGGATCTGGTCTGCGTCGAAGGGACGCTTCCCGACCTCTCGGGTCTTTCGCGGCTGGACTCCGTACGCATCCTTGACTGCCGGATCGCCGATCTTGACGGACTTTCCGGCACGCAGATCATCAATCTGGACTATACCGGCGAGGCGGTGGATTTTTCTCCGCTGAACGGCTGCGAACGGCTCCGGTATGTAAACATGGACCTCACGGGCGACGTGCCGCAGGACCTCGATACGTTCGGACCGCCGACGCTGCTGCAGCTGACGCTGTCCGCCGGCAGTGAAGACGGCGTACGGGAAGCGTCCGGGCTTTCGGCGTGCACCAAGCTCACCAAGGTCGACTTCAACGATCTGCGCCTTTCGGACCTTTCCTGTCTTGCGAACGCAAGATCGCTGATCCATCTCAATCTGAACAATCTTCCCGCGCTCACCTCCCTGAACGGACTTACGGAGCATAAGGAGCTGAAGGAGGTGCGGATAGACAACTGCCCTGCGCTGTCCGACCTGAACGCGCTGATCGGCTGCTCCGGTCTCGAGCACTTTGAAGCCGAGGATTTCCGCGCGCCGGACCTGTCCTTCCTGTCCGGCGCAGGCGCGTTAAGAACGCTTTATCTGCGCAACGCCGATTCTGTCCGCTCCCTGCACGGGCTGGAAAGCCATACCGCACTCGACGAGATCGAATGTCAAAATCTCCGCAACCTGACCGATATTTCCGCGCTGTCCGGCTGCACGGCTCTCAACCGGGTAAAGTTCTCCGAATGTTTCGATCTGCGCGACGTGGAGCCCGTCGTCAGGCTGCCGCGGCTCAAAATCCTGGAGCTGTACGGCGCCGGGCCGGATCACGTGAACTATCTGTCCGATATTGTCAACAAAGACCTTTTCAACTTCGGCGTCTCTGAGGTAGACGACTGGTCCGGGCTTTCGGCGATCACGCGATACGATTTCCTGAACGTCACCGACCGGAACGGTTCTGCGCTTCCGTATATCAAGGACGCGACGGTCAACCGATTCGAGCTGTGGTTCCGCGGCGGCAGCAACCGCGGCAGCGACGCGCCGCTGGATTATTCCCTGTTCCCGTCCGTACAAAGAGAGCTGATTCTGCACGGCATCCCGACGCTCGTCGGTCTGCCCGCGTTTGACGTGACGAAAGTTACGATCAGCGAATCCGATTTTCTGACCTCGCTGGACGGCATTCAAAATCTCAGGCGCATCAAAGGCGGCAAATTCGTCGATCTGGAGATCCGGGATTGTCCGCGTCTTTCCGACTGGTCGGCGCTCGAAGGGCTGTCGCTCAGCAGTCTTCGCCTCCGGCAGCTCTTTACGCTGCCGAGTTTCAAGAACCTCTCCGTCAGCGCCATCCGTCTGGAATCCATCGTAGATCTTAAGGATCTTTCCCCGCTTGCCGACCTCGATCCCAAAGGATACTATGCCATCGAACTGTTCGACATCGACGGCGTGACGGATCTTTCCCCGCTGTACGGGCTCAAAGGCAACCGGCTTTCCGTGCCGGCGCATCTCGGACAGCAGGCGAACCTTCTGAAGGAAAGCAAGAACTTCTATCAGGTCGATATCGAGTATCCGAACGAATGGTGGCGTCCGTATGAGCCGTACGTAAAGCTCCTGTCCCTCGACGAGCTCGACACGCTGCCGAGCGCCCTGCTTGCCCACGTGCAGGATCTGAACATCTACGGAGACCGGGTCATCAACTGGGATATGCAGGAAACGTATACGGACTTTAGCGTCTACCCGCCGGTCTTCACGGTGATCGACCGTGATACGGGCGAGCGCGAGGAGATCCCCACGGGGACCATGACGGACCTTTCGCGGCTTTCCGTGCTGACGGGACTTAAAAACCTGAACATCCAGAATCAGGGGCTTGAATCGCTTGAAGGCATTCAGTACCTCGGCAATCTGGAGGACCTCTGCGTGGAGGCATGTTACAGTCTGACCGACGCGTCCGCCGCGTTTACGATGCAGAATCTCAGGCGGCTGCAGCTGACCAACGCGCCGATCACCTCGATCGAGGGCGTCCGGAATCTGACGGAGCTCGAAGAGCTGAAGATCTGGTTCACGCAGGTGGAGTCGATCGAAGACGTGCAGGGGCTTTCGAAGCTGCGGTATCTTGATCTGCAGGGAGCGCCGGTTTCCGATCTTACGCCGATCGGCGCGCTGCCGGACGACTGCGATGTCCGGTTCACGATCGACCGCATACCGGTCGGGGACTTCCTTGCCCTTCCCGATTCCGTCCTTTCGAAGGTGCGGGAGATCCGGATCGCGGGCGATACGGTGTACGATCCCGGCAGCTGGTGGTACGACGACGACTGGCAGTCCGACGGGACCGCGGGCTGGCTTTCCCGCAACGGGTCGGACGAACGGTTCCGCGTCACGCAGGGACCGCTCACCGATCTTTCCTTCCTGTCCCGTCTTCCGAACCTTCGGCGGTTCGACATCTTCTGCAATCCGATCGAGTCGCCGGACGGCATAGAAGCGCTGACGAATCTGGAGGAAATCGGGATCCGTACCTGTCCGAAGATCACCGACATTTCCGTGTTGTTCGACATACCTTCGCTTTATCTGATCGATGTCAACGGGCTGAAGATCACGTCCATCGCGGGCATCGAGAAGCTTCCGCATCTGCAGAACCTGACGATCAGCGGCACGCAGGTGACCGATCTTTCTCCGCTCACGTCGCTCGATCTGACCGAAGCCAACCGTGATTGGAACGGTTTCAACCTCTCGGTCGACAATCTCGAGGACCGGCTTGATCCCGCACAGTATCAGGTACTGTCCGTCTTCCCGGAGTTCTGGTGTCTGAACGTGTTCAACACGGACTGCGCGCTGTGGATGGACGCGGTCAGAAACGTGAAGATCCGTGAGATCCACGCGGGCAACTGCCGCTTCACGAACGAGACGTTCAAGGCGTTCATCGAACAGCATCCGGAACTCGAATACATCAAGGTCTCCTGGACGCCGGAACTGACCGATATTTCGCCGCTGCTGATGCTGAACAATCTCGAAACAGCCTGCATCTCGCACAATATGCAGAAAGCGCAGGAATCGCTCGGCGACGATCTCCCGTTCCGGCTGGACATCGAATATTGATCCCGCATGCAAAAAGCAGACGCGATATCGCGTCTGCTTCAGTCTGTCGAAAAACTGCGTTTTTCAGCAGACTGGTTTTCAGGTCCCGCCTATGCAGACAAGCTGCACCGAGCGGCGGACCCTGCAAGGTGTCAAATTCTCCGCACATGTCGCTGAATTTGACGGATTTGTGCAATGATTTGTTATCCGATGCGTCTATGTTCACATCTGCATCGCGCTTATATGATTGCCAATGTCCTGTTTTTTGACAAAAAAGCAGAAGCAGACGCCCGAAAAGCGTCTGCTTTTGATTTTATTGGGGTTTATTTCTCCGGCGTTTCTTTCTGCTTCTTCCTGCCGAAGATCTTATCCCACAGCTTGCCGGTCGGCTTGAACAGCATCGGGTAGACGCCGATGAGGATGAAGATCACCGCTGCGTAACGCAGCGTGCGGATCAGGTTGGACAGGATATTCGGAACTTCCGGATTCAGAAGCGCGTCCGGGAACGGCAGTTTCAGCAGCGTGTTCAGCCCGAAATAGAGAGCCGCGCCGCCGATGGTGCGCAGGATGCAGCGGAAGATGTTCTTCGTGTTCTCGAACCTGACGAACTTTTCCTCGAACGGCTCTGCAAGCATGAAGCCCAGGAGCATGCCGAAGGAGCTGAAATAGTCGTTTGTTTTGCAGTAGAAGAAGCCCGGTATTGTCGTCAGCAGCAGCACGCCGTAGAACAGCCAGCGGTTCTTGATCTTTTTGCGCAGGAACGGGACCAGCAGCACGATGATGATCCCGAGCGCCCAGCCCGCGAGCACGTCCGTCGGATAATGCACGCCGACGAACACGCGCGAGAAGCCGACGAGCAGCGGCAGAACGATCGCGATCGTCCACAGGATCTTGTTTTTCTTCTCATGCGCCGCAAGCGAGCCGTACATCGTCACGGCGTTGGACGAATGCCCGCTCGGGAAGGAATAACCCTGTGCGGCGACGTCGTAGATGGGTTTGCTGCTGTCGACGGGACGCAGCGCGTCGATGGCGTACCCGTTTTCCGCGGCCACGAAATACGGTCTGAGCCGTAAAACCACATTTTTGATCATCGGATTCCAGACGTTCACCATCAGCACGTTCACGCCGACGTACTTGCCGAACTCCTTGCTGAGTCCCCAATACAGAAAACCCATGATGGCGATCAGCAGCAGCTCCTCGCCGAACGCGGACAGATTCGAAAGGATCCAGAACCCGATATCGGTCTTGCCGATATGCGCCTGCAGCCACTCCATGAGCTGCATTTCCCAGTCAAAAAAGAATGTTGCGCCGATTGCCGCTTCCCCCATACGATACCTCCTCGCCGTTTTCCGGCTTTTACAGACCGATTATACCGTTTTTTTCACCGTTTCACAAGGTGCTTTTCCGTCAAATGACCCTGTTTTTTGATTTCATCCCGCTTACCGCTTCCCACGGAGGACCAGACACGCGACCGCGACCAAAGCAAGCGCGCCGCCGATGATAAAGAAGACGATCGCCCGCCGGTGCAGTCTTGCGTAAAGCGCTGCCGATCCGTCCATCACGCGATAGTATCCGAACAGCTGCAGCGCGGCAAGCAGCAGCGAAACAACGCAGGCAACAAGCAGGATGATCCCGATCACCAAAAGCCATTTTTTCATCAATCATTCCCCCTTTTACGGTTTCTCCGGATCATCCGATCCGTTCCGGGCGGCAAGATACCGTTCAATGCGCGCAAGATCTTTGAGATCCTTTTCCCGCCCGAGGTCCCGTTTCAGTTCGATCAGCCCCTCTATCGAGATGACCGGAACACCCTCGATCGAAACAACGCGGTCGAACAGCCAGCCCTCGAAGATCTCGATATCGTCGCCGATTCTGAACCATCTGCGTCCGTTCCGCGTCTTCCGATACAGATATCCCTGCGCTTCCAGCCGGTCTGCCGTCTCCGACGTGCAGCCGAGATCGATGTCGGCGGTTTCCTCTTTGATCCCGTACAGCACCATCGCCGCGCCCGCCGCGACCCAGTATCCGCCCGGGTCAAGCGGAAACGCCCGGAGCTTCGCAAGAATGTCGGCCTTTTTCATCTTTCATCTTCTCCTCCGTCGTTTTCCGGCCGATACGCCCGCGGGTACGCGTTCATATCTTTTTTCCTTCGCATACGCCGATCCATTCGCAGTCGCGGCAGACATTCGAAAGCTTCCCTGCGGCAATGATCCTTTCCTTCGCAAGCGTCGAAAGGTCGCGCCACGAAAGCGTGTCGCCGAACCGTACGCCCATCATTTCAATCGCGCGGCGGTCGATCGCCCGTACCTTTTCATCTGTCTCGCAGACGCCGTCCCGGCTGTTCGGACAGCCCGCGCAGATCGCGTCGCAATCCTCGACGAGCGTTGCGGACGCGCCGCGGTCCAGCGTTTCCAGGGTTGCGTACATATGCCTGACGAACTGTTCGCTGTACCCCCTGCCTTCAAAGAACTGCGCGCACAGCGCGTGATGCGGCCGAAGCTGCAAGTTGCTCATAATCGTTTCTCCATGCAATAAAACCGACGTCCCTTCGGGAAATCGTCGAGTGTACCGGTCACGGCGTAGCCGTTGTTTTCGAAAAACGCGATCCCCTGCCAGTCGAACGCCGACACGAGCACGCGTTCGCCGCCGTGCGCTTTGATCCCGCGCTCGGCTTCCCGCAGAAGCTTTGACCCCATGCCCTGTCCGCGATACGGCTCCTCCGTCCAAAGAACATCCACGTAGCCGACGTTCCAGCCGTTGACGCCCGCTTCAATACCCGCGAGCAGATGACCCGCTTCGTCGGTGATCTTTCGGTCGAACGACAGATATGCGTGCGCGCGCGGGATCTGTTCATCGCTGTACGCATAGAATTTCCCGAGAAGAAACGCGCTGTCGTCGGCGTCGCCGCTTTGGATCGCAAACGGTGATTCGTCCGGTCCGTCCTCCGGGATGTCCCCGTCGAGCCGGATAAACAGATACTGATGCGTGTATCCCTCCGGGCAATCCCGTTTCATATCGAACACGGTCATGCCGCGCTTTTCACAGAACGCGCTTGCCTGAAAGCTGTATAAGCCCACGGTTGCAAGATAACAGCCCCGTTTCCTTGCTGTGTGCAGGGTCTCCCGAAAGAGCCGCGAACCGAGCCCTCGGTTCCGGTACCGCTCGTCCACCCATAGATGGCTTAAGTCCACGCACTTCCACCGGTCGATCCACGCAGCGCATCCGGCGATGATGTTCCCCTCGCCGTCGGTGATCTTATAAATGATCTCTCCCTCCGCCGCGCCTTCCTCGGGCGGCACAACGGAACGGTCCAGCCCGTCGATCTTTTCTTCGATGCGTTCCGCTTCTTCCGGCGCTAACGGTCCGATCTCATACTGCATCCTTCGTTCTCCGCGGACCTCCTTACCTCACTTTGCGGTCTTCGCGTTCGCCTTCGCCTGAAACTTTTCGACGTCGACGATAAAGCGCTCGTGCGTACCTTCGGCGATCCTGCCCGCTTCGTCGCAGGCAGTCACCGAAAACACGAGCTTCCTGCGGTCGATCTCAACAAGCTCCGTGTCGCACCAAACCCGCATGCCGATCGGCGTTGCGGCAAGATGCGCAATATCCAGGCGCGTGCCGACCGTCGCCTGTCCCGGCTCCAGTTCATTCTGCACGCTTCGCCACGCCGTTTCCTCAACGAGCGCGATCATGCACGGCGTCCCGTACACGTCCACCGCGCCGCTGCCCCAGACCTTTGCCGAAAGGTCCGCGGTCACCGTCCTCTCCAAATGTCCCTTCATTCCGATTTGCAGCATAGTTCCCTCCTTACCGCTGCGCCTGCGCGTTTTTCAGCGTCACGTAAATATGTCCGATCGCAAACAGGACCGCAAAGCCGGCGAGCAGCCAGTGCCGCAGCAGGATCCCGCTCATAAGAAAGATGCACGACGGCAGCACGGCAAGCGTCAGCGCCTTCGCCGCGCTCCTTTTCCGCATGTGCCGGAAAAAGACGATCCAGTACGCGAGAAGCAGCGCGCCGTTCCCGAACAGATACAGCAGCATTTCAAATACGCTCTGAAAGCCGAATTTCCACACGAGCAGCGGCAGCCACATCAGCACGATGCAGGCGTATCGCCCGACCTGCTCGGTCACGTTCATGACCCGGTTCGCGCAGAGGTTTTTCCCGTCCCGGTTTCTGAGCGCGTAAACGATATTCGGGATCAGCATCAGGATGACGATGACCGCGCCGAACACGTTGATCCATCCGAATGTCATACCGGTTCTCCCTTACCGCACGAACGGCGCGCGGTACGCCGCGTTGATCTCGGCGATCTC
>CAMYWS010000013.1 GCA_947302865.1 uncultured Clostridia bacterium | reverse complement strand
CGTACGCCGAACAGATCTCCGCTTCCGCGCATTTCGAAGTCTCTCTGTGCGATCAGAAAACCGTCGCTGCTTTCGATCATGGTTTCGATCCGTTCCTTCGCGCGCTCGTTCAGTTTTTTCGCAAGCAGATAGCAATGCGCTTGCTTCTCTCCCCTTCCCACTCTGCCTCGCAGCTGATGCAGCGTCGCGAGTCCGAAGTGGTCAGCTCCCTCGATCACCATTGCCGTCGCTTCCGGCACGTCGACGCCGACTTCGACGACCGTTGTGGAGATCAGGATCGCGATCTTACCGGAACGAAAATCTTCCATGACCTGCCTTTTCTCCGGTTCCGGCATCTGCCCGTGCAATTTGCCGATGACCGTATCCGGAAGCAGCTTTGTGATCTCATCGTAAAGTTCCTCCAAGGACAACCCTTCATATCCTTCCGTCGGCTCGATAAGCGGACATACGACGTACGCGCGTTCGTCGTTTTCTGCACATTCCGCGAGATGTCTGTAGAGATCGTTTCGCTTCGCGGGCGGTACAAAATGTGTTTTGATCGGCTTGCGTCCCGGCGGAAGCATGTCGATCACCGAAAGATCCAAATCGGCATACACAAGAAGCGCAAGTGTTCTCGGGATAGGCGTTGCGGACATCACGAGCACGTCCGGGCGGACGCCTTTCGTTTCGATCTTTGCGCGCTGCAATACGCCGAACCGATGCTGCTCGTCTGTTACGACTAACCCCAGATCACTGAATTTTACGATATCGGAAAGAAGCGCATGCGTACCGACCACAATTTTTGCGTCGCCGGTTCCGATTCGTTTCAAAGCATCCTTTTTATCCTTCTCAGGCAAACTTCCCACATAGATGCAAGTATCCGGAAAGCACTTTGAAAGCGTTCTGAAATGCTGCTCCGCAAGCAGTTCCGTCGGTGCAAGCATCACGCCCTGTTTTCCGTTTGCTTTCGCGATCGACAGAGCAAATTCCGCAATCAGTGTTTTCCCGCTTCCGACGTCGCCCTGGATGAGCCGGTTCATCGTTCGATCCGAACGCATATCGCTTTCGACCTGACGCATCACGTTCATCTGTGCTTCCGTCGGCGCGAACGGCACGCGCGAAAGGAAATCACTCAGCTGTCCCTCCGTTCGAAAAGCAAACCCGTTTCTGCGATCTCTGTCGTCCTTTGCAGTGCGGATCGCGGTAAAATAGAGGAACAGTTCTTCAAAGGACAGTCTTCGTTTCGCTTCTTTCAAAGCGTCCGCCGAAGTCGGAAAATGGATCTCCTGCAGCGCGTCGCGGTACCCGATCAGTTTATATCGCTTCAGCCATTCCGCAGGCAGCGCGTCGAATACGTCGATCGAGCGCAAGATCTCGCCGACCGATTCACGGATCAGCGTCTGCGTCAACCCTTTGACCGATTCGTAGACGGGAACAACGCCTCCGCCAGCGCGGTTGATCTGTGGATTGTAGATGACCGCGCCGTGTTTTTTCGAGACAATCCCGTTTGCAAAAAGTACGTCGCCGGCATGAAACTGATTTGTCCTGTACGGCTGATTCATCCACCGGATCACGGCTTTTCCGCTTGCGTCCGCCACGCGAAGCGAAACGATATATTTTCCCTTGAGATAATAGACCGTAGGATCCGCCTGCGCCCTCACGCGGATCGAAACGCGTTCTCCGTCCTTCGTGTCCCGCAATAAAACGGTCTGCGAATAATCGAGATATTCCCGCGGATAGAATGTAAGCAGCTCTTCCGGGGTACGGATCCCGAGTTCGGAAAACAGCGCGATGCGCTTCGGCCCTATTCCTTTGAGATCGGAAAGTTCCATACAGAAAAGCCGCCTTTCGGCGGCTCATGCTCCGTCATTCAACAGAAAGATAATAGTAGTACAGCGGCTGTCCGCCTCTTGCGACGATAAACTCTGCGTCCTCGAACAGATCCTGCAGATGTTCCGAAAGCGCGATCGCGTCCTCTTCCTCGACCGCATCGCCGAAGTACAGGTTCACGATCGGATCCTCGATATCGCGTTTTTCGATCATGCTACGGACGATCTTTTCGACTGTTTCATTGACGTTTGTCGAAACGGCTGCGATATCGTTGTCGACGAGGCCGATGATGTCGCCTTCTTTGATCTCATTGCCGTTGTAATGCGTTTCACGGATCGCGTAGGTGACTGCGCCGGAAACGATTTCGTTGACGGCTTCCTGCATGTTTTCCTTATTATCATCGAGCGACAGATCCGGATTGAACGCCATCGCGGCGGCGATCCCTTGCGGAATCGTTTTTGTCGGGAGAACGATCACGTTGCAAGAGCACAGATTCTGTGCCTGCTGCGCCGCAAGAATGATATTGGAGTTGTTCGGAAGAACGAACACGTTCCTTGCGTTGCACTGCCCAACGGCATTTACGATCGTGTCGATGCTCGGATTCATTGTCTGACCGCCGGAAATGATGCGATCGACCGAAAAATTGCGGAAGATGTCGTCAATGCCGTCTCCCGCGCTTACAGCGATGAGCCCGTATTCCTTCTGGTTCCGCTTTTTCTGTTCGATGAGTTGGCGGTTCTGTTCGCGCATGTTCTCGATCTTGAGCCGATCAAGCTCGCCGTAGCGCATGGCAAACTGCAGGATCTTGCCGGGGCAATTCGAATGGACGTGTACCTTGACGAAATCGTCTCCCGCCGCGACTACGACGGAATCGCCAACCCGCACAAGATGATCGCGCAGCTTTTCAAGGTCGTCGTCTGAAAACCCGTCGACAAGGCGAACGATGAAGAACTCCGTGCAGTACCCGAATTCGATATCCTCCGTCGAGAAATGATCAAGGTTTGCGCCTTCTTCCGGCTTTTCCTCGTCCGTATCCTTAACGTCCTCTTCGAGATCGGGAAGATCCTCGCCCTCGAGGACCGCCTTGAATCCGCGATATACCGTCAGAAGTCCGAAACCGCCGCTGTCCACGACGCCGGCTTCCTTGAGAACGGGAAGCAGATTCGGCGTATTGTCAAGCGCTTCCTGTCCGACCGTAAGGATATGATCGATAAACTCTTCCAGCGTAACGCTTTTCTTCTTCTTGACAAGCGCAAGCGCCGCCTGCGAGATCATACGCGAAACGGTCAGAATCGTTCCTTCTTTGGGACGCAGGACAGCTTTATACGCTGCGTTCGTACCGGTCTCAAACGCGTCGGCAAGAACCGTGACGTCGATCTCCGTCTGACCCTTGCATGCCTGCTGATATCCGCGGAACAGCTGCGACAGGATAACGCCGGAGTTGCCGCGCGCGTTTTTCAGCGCGCCGATCGAGACCGCGTCCATCACCGCACCGACCGTAACAGTATCAGGCATCGAACGCAGGTCCTTGATCGCTCCCTGCATGGTCATAGACATATTCGTGCCGGTATCTCCGTCAGGAACGGGAAATACATTCAGCGAATCGATATATGCTTTATTCTTTTCCAGATTGGCTGCGCCGCCCAGAAACAGGTCACGTAACAGCGCGCCGCTGATGCTATGAATGTTCAACGCTCAAACCCTCCGAGATTCGCTTACTGAACGCGAATACTTTCCACAAAAATATTCACGCAGCGGACAGAAACTCCGGTCAGGTCCTCGACCCGATAGCGAACGTTCTGTTTGGTATTTTGCGAAACTGCAGGCAGAGATACACCGTACTGGAGCGCAACGTGCAGTGAGATATCGACCTGAGAATCGTCGACTTTTTCGACCAGAACGCCTTTCTGCATGTTTTCTCTTCCGAACAGTTCAACGATCGCATCGCCTGTGCTTCTGGCGCACATGCCGACGATCCCGTAGTTTTCAACCGCGGCATATCCGGCAATCGTAGCGATCAAATCTTCCGAAACGGAAACAGTTCCCATTTCATTCACGACAGAAATCGCCATGATAGAACCTCCTTTTCCATTCTGTAATACTTACTGTGTAGAACCGATGATTATTCTTTTTCTTCCCAAACGCCGTTGTGGAACACTTCCTGCACGTCGTCGTTATCATCCAGACGCTCCAGGAACCGTTCGATCTTCTCGATCGTTTCGGGATCGGTGATGTTCGTGGTGTTTTTCGGGATCTGTCCGATCTCCGCGGAGATGAACGTAAATCCGAGTGCTTCCAGTCCCTCGCGAACCGCCGAGAAATCCGCGGGCGCCGTGTAAACTTCGAACGCGTCATCCTGCGCGACAAAGTCCTCCGCGCCGGCGTCCAGCGCCTGCATCATGACCTCGTCCTCATCCATCAGCGCGGTGCGCTCGATCACGATCAGGCCCTTCTTATCAAACATCCACGCAACGGAACCGGACGCGCCCATATTGCCGCCGCTCTTGGAAAAGATATGACGCATCTCTGCCGCAATACGATTGCGGTTGTCCGTCAGAACGTTCACGATGACCGCAATATTGCCGGGGCCGTATCCTTCGTATACGACTTCTTCGTAATCGACGCTGTTACCGTCGCCGCTTGCTTTCTTGATCGAACGCGCAATGTTGTCATTCGGCATGTTGGCGGCTTTTGCTTTTGCGATGACGTCGCGAAGCTTGGAGTTGTTCGCGGGATCGGCGCCGCCGCCTTCTTTCACGGCAATGGCGATCTCTCGACCGATCTTCGTAAATATCTTACCCTTTTGTGCGTCGGTTTTTTCTTTTTTGTTCTTAATGTTTGCCCATTTGGAATGTCCGGACATATGTTTTCCTCCTAATCTGTCTCTATCATTTCAAAAGAATCACAGCAATTCTGCCGCATCTTCATCTAATACAAACGTTGCGCCGGGATGAAGCCGCAATGCCGCAAGCGGCGATCCCGTAAGATTGCCCTTCAGCATCGTCCGCACCGCCTCGGACGCGTTTTTGCCGGTCGCTATGACGATCGGATGCCTGCATTGCATCAGAACGTTCAGCCCCGCAGTGATGAATCCGTCGCCGTCCGTCGCTTCCACATGCGTCTCGGGATCCCGATCCGCGTTCCGGTTCATCAGCAGCGCTCCGTCGTGACGGACCGCGATCAGCGCGGCGTCCAGTCCTCCGTCCTCAAGGACCGACTGCTCGAACATCGCCGCCGTATCCTCCGGCGTATGCTCGACAGAAAACGGGACTGCGTACTGTTTCTCGCTGATGTCCGTTTTCGCAAACAGCGCTTTGCCGAGCAGATTTGCGATCCGCTGTTCCCCGCTTTCGTCGGGAAGGAACTCAAACAGCTGATAGATTTTCGTATCGTTCCACCCCAAAAGTCCGTTTTCCGTCATCGCGGAGAGCGAATCGAATGCCGGCAGCAGCGTTTCATGATAATCCACGCCGATCACGCAGTTCGGTTCGGCGAGGATCTGCGCGGCGATCATGGTCGCAGCACAGACGCCCACGGTTTTCGCGTCGCGGTAAATCAGAATACTCATTCTTTTTCCCCAGCTGTACACACGGTCTCGATGAACAGAAGTACGTCGCCGTATACTTCCTTTTTGTTCGTTTCGTTCAGCATTTCATGCCGGCCTTCCGGATACAGTTTCATCGTTACCTTGTGCTCGCTCTTCAAAAGCCATTGATTGACCTGTTTGACGCCTTTGCCCATCGCGCCGACCGGATCATTTGCGCCGGAAAGCAGAAAGATCGGACGATTCGGAACACGCTTTGCCCAGTTGAGGTTGGAAACCTCGCCGAGGCCCGAGAACATGTCATAGAACGCGCATGACGTAAACACAAATCCGCAAAGCGGATCTTCAATATAGCGGTCGACATTGGCGGTATCGCGGGAAAGCCAGTCGAAATCCGTTCTCGGATCCTTGAACTTTTTATTGTATCCTCCGAATCCGAGCTTGTTGAGCTGTTCGTTGGGCTGTCTTCCCTTGCCCTTTTTGATCGCGCTCTTTGCAATCATTTTCGCGATCGGAAGTGCGGGGTTTGCGCCTGCTGTACCCGAGAAAATGAACGCATCAAAATCAACGCCCATCCGACCGGCATACGTCCTTGCAAGGAAGCTTCCCATTGAATGACCGAACAGAATACACGCCACGGAAGGATGCTCCTTCATGACCGCGTCATGCATGGTTTTATTGTCTTTGATCAGATTGTCCCAGCCGTCCTTGTCGCCGAAAAAGCCCTTCGGCTGATCCTTTCCGATCGACCTGCCATGCCCCGGAAGATCCATACCGAACACAAGGAATCCGTTCTCGGCCAAAAACATCGCGAATTCATGATACCGTTCAATGTGTTCGGCCATGCCGTGAATGATCTGTATGCATGCGCGCGGTTCATCCGGTGCCCAGATCCGGTAGCGAACGTCGCAGATCCCGGTCGCAGAAGGGAACTTTTTATCCCGAACGACAATACCCATATGCATTCCTCCGCATAATATTGATATTGTATCATAACATATATGCGGAAAAAGTGCAAGTCAAAGCTGTATTTTTTCGTCAACAGAAAGCAATTCCGCGTCTTTTGCTTCGTGTGAAACGATGACTGCAAGGTGCGCGGTTCGGATCAGTCCCGCCGCCTTCTGCCTGTTCCGGTCGTCAAGACCTGCAAATGGTTCGTCCAGCAATACAACGTCGTTTGAAAACGCAAATGCGCGGGCAAGCGAAACGCGCTGCTTCTGCCCGCCCGAAAGCTTGCCTGCTTTCATGTGCAGTTCGTTCTCCATATTCAGTTCACGGAGCAGCTTTTCGGCAGTCGTCCGGTCGGAAACAAGCGCGACGTTTTCAAGCGCGGTCAGATGGTCCAGCAGACGCGGCTCCTGAAACGCGAAAGAGATTTTACGATGTGCAAGTCCCGCGATCCTTCCCCCGTCCGGTTTCTGCAGCCCGCACAAAACGCGCAACAGCGTCGTTTTGCCGATGCCGGATTCGCCGGAGATCATGACGACGCCTTTATCGGGAAATGTTACGTCGTAATCTTTAAATATGATCTTTTCGCCGAGTTTTACCGACAGATTCCGGATCTCAATCATATTTCCGCCCCGCTTTCTTCAACACAAACCGGAACGCATATTCGAGCGCAACGGACAGGATGATAACCAGCAGCGTCCATGCAAACAATTCCGGGATCTCGATGTGGATCTTGTGGAACTGCATCTGCCTGCCGATACCGAGTTTCGGAAGTGCGAGGATCTCCGCGGTGATAACCGCTTTCCATGCAAAGCCGAGCGCCGTTGAAGCGCTTGCGAAGAACTGCGGCAATATCTGCGGCAAGGAAACGTAACGCAGTTTTTGCCACGGACGCAGGTAAATTTCAGCCATCTCGGCAAGCTGTACGCTCCTGTTTCTGATCGCCTCTTCGGTCGTCTGCCAGATCATCGGTACAACGACAATCATAGCGACAACGACAGGAACGACGCCGGACACGACCGAAATAAGCAGAATCAGTGCAAAGGATGTGATCGGCGTCGTTTTGATGAGTGAGCGCAAAGGCTTTAGCAGCCAGTCAAATGCGCGAAAATGCGATGTCAGCACCGCAAGTACAACGCCGACCGCACAGCCCAGAAAAAAGCCGCAGAGGATCCGCAGCACCGTCATTCCGATCGAGCGCCATCCGGCTTCCGAAACGACAATATCTCTCATTGCATGCAGCGTATCAAGCGGCGAAGGCAAAAGAAGCAGTCTGCTGCCGACAAGCATCGACAGCAGCTGCCAGATAAGAATATATACCGCGATCGGGACGACGGCTTTCAGGATCTTAAGAAGGATCGGCCGCATAGTAGAAATCATCGTCCGGCATCGCGCCGCCGACCGATTTCGGGTTGGCGTCAAACAGTACTTTCAGCATGGCGGATACGTTTGCTTTCATCTGTGCGCCGGTGATCAGTACGATGTTGCAGTTCGGGATCGCGCGCTTTGCGATCGGCTCTTTGCCGATGATCCCCTGCGCAACGACGACCGCGGCAGCGTCTTCTTCCGTCACGACCTTCTTTGCCGAAGTTTCTGCATCCTTCAGGAATGCGTCGACCTCCGCCTTATGCTCCGCAAGATAATCCGTGCGTACGATGTAGACCCCTTGCACAAGCTCCGTATCGTTTTTCTCTGCCCACAGATCGTTGACCTTCAGCGCGACGCGGACATTCTCGTTCTGTGCCGTTGCGATCGAAACGTGCGGTTCCGGCAAAAGGGCGACCTCCGCACTGCCGTCCGCGAGCTTCGCGATCAGCTCCGCATTGTCCGCAATGTACTCTGCCGTTACGGAATCGGTCAGACCGTTTGCGTCAAGCAGATAATTCAGAATGTACTCCGGCGTGCTGCCTTCGCCCGTAGACCAGATCGTCTTTCCGGCAAGGTCCGCAATGCTGTTGATCGTATTGCCGTTTTCCAGAACATACAGTACGCCGAGCGTGTTGATCGCGATCACCTTGATCTTGCCTTCGGTCTTCTTGTACAGCACGGAAGCAAGGTTGATCGGCACCGCCGCGATATCCACTTCGCCGTTGACGATCTTTGCCGTGACCTGATCCGGCGCGGTGAACAGCTCCACGTTGTAGCGATCCTGCATATCCTGCATCATATATGCAAGTCCCACGCCGGTCGGACCCGCAAGCGCGGCGACGCGCACGGGTTCCGCTGGCGCTTCGTTCGTCTGTTCGGGTTCGTTCGCAGTTTCTTCCGGTTTTTGTGCGGCATTGCAGGCGACAAAGATGCTCAGCACGAGCGTCAGTACCAACAGCAAAGAGATGATTTTTTTCATGATTGACAGTCCTCCATCAGTTCTATTTCTTTTCCGTTTCTGCGGATTTTATGTTCTTCCTCCAGCGTATCGAGCGCGCGGTACAGCGTCGCGCGGCTGACACACAGGGATTCCGACAATTTTGTAAAGCTTTGTACGGTATATTTGCGTCCGGTTGCCTCTGCGGCAAAGAACGTCATCACGCGGGCGGCGACTGAATTCTTGGAGAACGCATCCAGCCGCTGATTAAGAAACCGGATCCTGCCGTTCAGATAACAGAGATAATTGCGCAGGACCGCTCTGTTATCGGACAGCAATTCCAGCATTTCCGCTTCCGGAATGATCAATACACGCGTGCGTTCCCTGCAGCGGATATTCGTCACAAACGATCCTCCCCCGCCGCAGATCGAAGCGGCGCCGAAGAGATCGTTCCGTTTCAGCGTGCTCATATGCATCGCGCCGTCGCTGCTTTCTCGATTCACATCCGCTCTGCCGCGTAGAAGGATCCCGATCCTGTCTTTTGTGTCGCTTTTGCGAAACAGATACTCTCCCGCTTCGTACTCTTCGACTGATACGTTTGCTTTTATGAGCCACAAACGGATCCGGTCCTCCGGCACACCCCGGAACAAAACCGTTGCGCTCAGTTGCCTCGCATAACGTTCTGCGTCAGATATCCTGCTCATTATGCCTGTTTCCGTTTCATTTGATACAGATATGCTATCATTTATCTTTATACTTGTCAACATCCGATTTTAAATATATAATACGTTTATGAAACTGATCAGTTGGAACGTAAACGGGCTTCGCGCCTGTCTTGAAAAGGGATTCGATGATTTCCTGCGTGCGGAATCACCGGATATCATCGCGCTGCAGGAGATCAAAGTGCAGCAGGAACAGTTGAACTACGCGCCCGAAGGATACCATACATGGTATTTCAGCTCGCAAAAAAAAGGATATTCGGGAACGGCCGTTTATGCAAAAGAAATGCCGAAAGACGTGCGCATCGGGATCGGTGACGATCGCTTCGACGCGGAAGGCAGATCGATCACGCTGTTCTATCCCGGATTTACCTTTGTGACCGCCTATGTCCCGAACGCGCAGGAAGGACTCAGACGTCTTGATTTCCGCACAGACTTTGAGAACACGATCCGTGCGTATCTTTCGGATCTTGCGAAGGACGGTCCCGTCATCTACTGCGGCGATCTCAACGTCGCGCATCAGGAGATCGACCTCAAGAATCCCGGACCGAATCGCGGAAACGCCGGTTTTTCCGACGAAGAACGCGCCATGTTCGGTACGCTTCTGGACGCCGGATTTATCGATACGTTCCGTGTGAAGTATCCCGATCGTGTCGGCGCATACTCCTGGTGGAGCTATCGCTTCCGCGCGCGCGAGCACAACGCGGGATGGCGCATCGACTATTTTCTTGTGCGGGAACAGGACCGTGAGCGTATTCAGGACGCAGTGATCTACAGCGACATATTCGGCAGCGACCACTGCCCCGTCGGTCTCTTGTGGGAGGGAACATGGAACTGATCCTTGCGTCGCAGTCTCCGCGACGCCGTGATATCATGCGTTACATGGGGCTTGCGTTTCAAACGGAGGTCTGCACGGAACCTGAGCAGATCCCCGATGGGTTGTCGATCCCCGAAACGGTCATGCATCTTGCGAAGCAGAAAGCATCCTTTGCTCTTCGGCTTCATCCGGATGCGTGCGTGATCGGCGCCGATACGATCGTAGTGCTTGACGGCGAGATCCTCGGAAAACCGTCTTCTCCCGGAGACGCCGCGTCCACGCTCCGTCGTTTGCAGGGACGGACACATACGGTTTATACCGGTATCGCCATTCTGAAGGCGGGGTATTGCGACGTCCGCTATGACGCAACGCGCGTGCGTTTCCGTCCGATGACCGAGAAGGAGATCCGCTGGTATGTCTCGACCGGCGAACCTCTCGATAAAGCCGGATCATACGGTATTCAGGGGTCCGGTTCCGTCTTCGTCGAATCGATCGAAGGAAATTATTACACTGTGGTAGGGCTTACCGCGCCCATGCTGTATGAAATGCTGCTGAAGGCGGAAGCCGTTGCGGAAGACCGTTCATGAACACGATATTGGAAGACAAGATCGCTCTGCTTCCCGAAAAGCCGGGCGTATACAAGATGCTGGACGATACCGGCACGGTGATCTACGTCGGAAAGGCAAAGATCCTGAAAAACCGTGTCCGGCAGTATTTTCAGTCCTCCAAGAATCATTCGCCGAAGGTCCGCGCCATGGTTTCGCATATCGCCGACTTTGAAACGATCGAGGTCCACAGCGAAGTGGAGGCGCTTTCCCTGGAGAGCAATCTCATCAAGGAATTCATGCCGAAATACAATATCCTTCTGAAAGACGACAAGCATTTTCCGTATTTTCGGATCGATATGCGGCAGGATTTTCCCCGGATCGAAATCGTCCGACGTGTAAAGCCGGACGGCGCGACCTATCTCGGGCCCTATATCGTCGGTCCCTCCGTGCAGGATGAGCTTCGGCTTGTGTATGATCTGTTCCCGATCCGGCACTGCAAAAAGAATATCGCGCATATGCAGGCGCGCGGGGAGCGTCCATGCCTTTTGCATCATGTCGGAAAATGCTGTGCTCCATGCAGCGGGAACGTTACGCGCGAGCAGTATCACGCATATCTGCAGGAAGCGATCCGTCTTCTGAACGGACGAAGCAGCGATCTTATTCCCTATCTGACGCAGAAAATGCAGGAAGCGTCTGACGCGCTTGATTTCGAACGCGCGTCGATGCTGCGGGATAAACTGAAAGCAACGCTCGCGCTGCGTGAAAAGCAGGTCGCGATCAGCGCGAATGATCTCACGGCGGACGTGTTCGCGGTTGATTCGCTGAACGACGCGCGGATGGTATTCTCGCTGTTCGTTCGCAGCGGCAAGGTCATCGGCACACATGCGTTTCCGTTGGAAGGCGACGGCGAAGACTCTCCCGCAGAATGGCTGCACGCGTTTTTGCTGCAGTATTACGGACAGGAAGGGATCGAGATCCCGCCTCTGATCCTGCTTGCGCAGGAATGTACAGATCTGAACGTGATCGAGGAATGGCTGTCAGCCAGGCGGAAAAGAAAGGTATCCGTATCGGTTCCGCAGCGCGGCGTCAAGCATCAGCTTACCGATATGGCGAAACAGAACTGCACAGCGCTGCTTGCAAAGAACGACCGCATCCGAACGCGTGAATGGGAACGCGGCGAAGGCGCGCTTGCGGAGCTTTCCGGGATCCTCGGTCTGGACGAAGTCCCCTCCCGCATCGAATGTTTTGACAACTCGCATCTCATGGGTACGAACACGGTCGCCTCCATGGTCGTATTTCGCGACGGCAAACCGGATAAGACGGCATACCGGCATTTCCGGATCCACGCAGACGCGGGCGGCGACGACCTGATCGCGATGAAGGAAGTTCTGACGCGCAGGCTGTCCGCCGAAGGCGAACTGCCGGATCTTATTGTGCTCGACGGCGGAAAAACACAGCTTGCCGTCGGCGTCGATGTGCTCTCCGAGCTGAACCTTTCGCACATCCCCATCTGTTCGCTTGCCGAATCCGACGAATTGATCTATTTGCCGGAACAGGAGGATCCGATCCTGATCCCGAAAAACAGCGCGCCGCTTCATCTCATTGAGCGTCTGCGGGACGAGGCGCACCGGTTTGCGATCTCGTATCACCGCAACCTGCGCAGCAAGAGCGCTCTGTATTCCGTTCTCGACTCGATCGACGGCGTAGGCGATAAGCGCAAACGCGCGCTTTACGACGCGTTCATCACAGTGGAACGCATCAAGGCGGCAAGCGTCGAAGATATCGCTTCCGTAAAGGGAATGACGCTTCCCGCGGCGCATTCCGTCTATGCATATTTTCATCCCCTCATGTAAAAAAGCCGGTACATGACCGGCTTTTCGTGTATGAAGTTTTACTGTTCAAGCTCCGATTTCAGCTCTTCCACTCTGTCGATCGCAAGCAATACGATCTTCTCTTTTTCCGTATTCAGGATCAACGCGTCTTTCGTCCTCATCCCACCGATGGAAACCGTCGTTTTGCCTATGCCAAGGATCTCATCGATACGAATGTCGAACGGGATCGCCTTCTGATACGGATTCGGCGTGCTGAGCCCGGAGATGCGTTCTCCTTTGATCACGCAAAATGATTTTTTGACGGAAAGCATGACGCGCAGAGCGCGATATGCCCCGAAGATCAAAAACGCGATGATCGCAACGTAAACCAGACTGTACGGACCGAATGAAAAACTACCCTGCCGAAAATACGGAAGCAGGAAAAGAAAAATAATGATCGGGATGCTTCCGGCATAAAACCAGAACGTAATGCGCGTTTGCATCAAAGCATCCTTGCTGCATTCGAAACGTTTCTCCATCGTTTGAAAATCGGGAGCGCATAATGCGCTCCCGTATCCTTTCGGAATTATTCTTCGTCTTCGTCCTCGCGCTTTGCCTGCTCGATGATTTTCTTTGCCTGCTCACCGGGTACGTCCTCATAACGGGTAAACTCGCTGCGGAACGAACCGCGCGCCTGTGTCATGGAGCGAAGGTCGGTAGCATACTTGAACATTTCGGAAAGCGGCGCTTCCGCGACGATCTCAGTACCGCCGTTGCTGGGCGTCATGCCGAGCATTCTGCCGCGACGACGGCTGAGGTCACCCATGATGTCGCCGACGTTGTCGTTCGGGACCCAGATGTAGTATGTATAGATCGGCTCGGTGAGCGCGGGGTTTGCCTTGACGCAAGCCGCCTTGTAGGACAGTCTTGCTGCGCTCTTAAACGCGACTTCCTTGGAATCAACCGGATGGTATTTGCCGTCATACAGCGTTGCCTTGATGCCGACCATCGGATAGCCCGCGAGCACACCGTGGAGCATTGCTTCACGCAGACCCTTTTCAACCGCCGGGATGTATTCCTTCGGAACAACGCCGCCGACGATCGCGTTGACAAACTCAAAGTCAACGCCTTCAGGCGCCGGCTCGAAGCGCATCTGGACGACGCCGAACTGACCGCTGCCGCCGGACTGTTTTTTATGCTTACCTTCTGCTTCGGCCGTAGCACGGATCGTCTCACGGTACGGGATACGCGGATCGGAAAGCTGTGCTTCAACGCCGCTCTTGTTGCGGACTTTGGCGCAGGTCACATCAAGATGCATCTCGCCGAGCCCCTTCAGAAGTACGTCGCCGGTCTCTGCGTTCTTTTCGATCGCAAGCGTCGGATCCTCTTCAAGGATCTTGTTGAGTCCGGCGATGACCTTGTCCTCTTCGCCCTGCTTCTTTGCAGAGACCGCGAGGCTGATGCACGGTTCGGGGAACTTGACCTGTTCGACGGTGACAACGTCGGATGCGTCACACAGCGTTTCGTTTGTGTTGGAGACCTGCAGTTTCGGAATCGCGCCGATATCGCCCGCGTTCAGTTTATCGACCGCGATCGATTTCTTGCCGCGCAGCATGACAGGCGCAGTGGGCTTTTCGCTCTTCTCCTGGGTCGCGTTGAACAGCGTAACGCCGCCGTCGAGCACGCCGCGATGAACCTTCACGATGCTGTACTTGCCGAACTGATCGTTGACGGTCTTGTAGATATGGCAAACCATCTTGCCGTCTCTTGTGAGCTCGATCTCTTCACCGTTCTTGAATGCCTTCGGAAGCTTTGCGTCGGCCGCCGCAGGAAGATAATGAAGGATGTAGTCGAGCAGCGTAGTAACGCCGATGTTGTTGAGTGCGGACGTGCAGCAGACCGGCGTGATATCGCCGTCCAGAACGCCCTTCGAAAGTCCCATCAGGATCTGCTCGCGGGAAAGTTCCATCGTCTCAAGATATTCCATCATGAGATCTTCGTCGGCTTCCGCTGCCGCCTCGGTCAGCTTCTCATAGAGATCCTGCGCTTCCGCTTCAAGGCTGCCGGGTATGGCAATTTCCTTCTCGCCCTTGCCGTCGAACAGCTTTGCGTTCATATTGACGATATCGACGTAACCCTTGAAAACACCGCCTTCGAGGATCGGGAGCTGGATCGGAACGACGTTCACGCCGAACTTCTCGTTGATGGCCTGCA
>CAMYWS010000012.1 GCA_947302865.1 uncultured Clostridia bacterium | reverse complement strand
AACGGATGCGGCGGTTGCCGAGGTGGTCGATGTCGTCCGTCTTGCCGATGCCGTACGGCAGGTTCATGAGGTAGGAGATCGACGCGACCATATCGTCCGGGACGATGTGACGCGGGATCAGCTCGTCGTAGCGCTTGCGCAGGTAATCCTTCAGCGCGTCGCCTTCGACGCCCTCCTCCTCCGCCTGCTTTAAGACCGCTTTCAGCGTCGGGATATGCACGTCCTCGTTGAGACCCGCCTCAATCGGCTCGAACGGCAGGTAGCCCCTTGCGGATGCGAAGAAGTTGCCGACGATCTTGACGCGCACGCCGTCCTCGGTGCGGATCCATACGGCGTTGATGCCGGCATTCTGGATCGCTTCCGCGGTCGCCTTGTCGATCTTCTGTCCCGCGATCACAAAGATCTCGCCCGTTTCTTCATTGACGACGTTCTCGTCCGCGATCTGATCGCGGATGCGCGCCTTCAGAGCGAGCTTCTTATTATACTTGTAGCGGCCGACGCGCGCCAGGTCATAGCGGTTGTCGAAGAACAGCCCGTGCAGAAGGTTTCTCGCGCTCTCCTCTGTCGGCGGCTCGCCGGGACGCTGCCGCTTGTAGATATCGAACAGACCGTCCAGCTCACACTTGCCGGGATCCTTCTGGAGCGTTTTCAGAAGACGGTCTTCTTCGCCCAGAAGATCGAGGATCTGCGCGTTCGTGCCGTAGCCGATGGCGCGCAGCAGCGAGGTGATGAACACCTTGCGCTGACGGTCGATCTTGACGTAAAGGATCTCGTTCGAATCGGTCTCGTACTCGAGCCATGCGCCGCGGTTCGGGATGACCTGACTGGAAAAGAGGACCTTTTTGCCCAGCTTATCCTTCGCGGATGCGTAGTATGCGCCGGGGGAACGGACGAGCTGCGAAACGATAACGCGCTCCGCGCCGTTAATGATGAACGTGCCCTGCGGCGTCATCAACGGGAAATCGCCCATAAAGACTTCCTGCTGCTTGACCTCGCCCGTCTCCTTGTTGATCAGGCGCACGGTCACGCGCAGGGGCGCCGCGTAGTTCACGTCGCGGCTCTTGCTCTCTTCGATGGAGTACTTGGGCTTATCGAGATCGATCCGGTAATCCACAAACTCCAGGATGAGCTTTCCGGAAAAGTCGACGATCGGCGAAATGTCATTGAAAACTTCGCGCAGATCTTCTTTCAGGAAGTGGTAATAGGAATTCTTCTGCACCTCAATGAGATCGGGCATCTCCAGAACTTCCGAAATGTGCGAAAAGCTCTTTCTGACGCGCTTTCCCATCTTGACGTCATGCATCATTGCGTTCTCTCCTTATTGATGGTTTTTTCGGGCGAATTCCCCCGCCCGGGGAGGTGGCAATATTCCTTACCTCCTGTGTTTTTCAGTCCCGAATGGCTCGCTTTATTTCAATCCGCGTAGACTTTGGGGGCATATTCCCACAGTATAGGCATCATAATGCAATATCGGATATTATCATTTTCAAATCAATATGTCAAGAAGAAAATTCACGAAACGGAAATATTTTTTTACTGACGCCCGATTTATGCGCATACATTGTATAGGCGGCAGGAAATACGTCCATACTCCGTACAAATCAAAGGAGGTGAAACCATGAAAGGAACCCATACGGGCTGGACCGAACAGGAGGACGCGGCGCTTCTCGAACGTGTGCTCGACGCGCGTCGGATGCGACAGCCGCTGAAGACCGCGTTCAATGCCGTTGCCGAAACGACCCACCGGAGACCGAACAGCGTCCGCAACCATTATTACACGCAGCTGAAGCCCTCCGAAAAGGCCGAACCGACGTTTTCCCCCTTCTCCGAGGAGGAGACCGACCGGCTTTTGAATGCGGTGCTTCTTGCGCTCTCAAGCGGAAAGTCGGTGCGCGCCTGCACGCTCGCGATGGCGGACGGCGATACGCGCCGCATGCTGCGCTTCCAGAACAAATACCGCGCGCTTCTGAAAACGCAGCCGGAACGCGTGCGCGCCGCGCGCCGCGTGCTGATCGAACAGGGACACCTTGTGCCGGATCCGTTCGTGCGCGATCCCGGTTCGCCGCACGTCGGACGTCCGCCGAAGCCCTCGGGCGAGCTCGAGACCCGCATCCGCGCGCTGCTCGACAATCTCTGCCGGAACCTTCTCGCACTGACGCAGGGCGAAAGCGCAGGTTGAACAAAAAGGAGGCGTCCCCTCCTTTTTTTTGCGTTCGGAAACGATTGAAAATCCCGTCCCGATCCGTTATAATATAAAAAAAGGAGGTGATGCGTCGTGCTGATCTGGATCGTCGTTCTGCTGCTCTCCGCGGGGACCGCCGCGGGGCTGTCCCTTGCGTTCGGTCCGTGCGAGACGTGGTGGTTCATCGCTCGCATCCCGCTGCTGTTTACTGCGGCGTATATTGCTTGGGTGATCCTGTACGCGCTGCTGTTTTCGGCAATCTCGCTGTTCATCAATAAAAAGAAGCCGGTCACAAAGGCGCATCACGGCATGCGGCGGCTGATGACAGAGACGATGGAACTGATCCTGCTCGTCGGACGCATCCGCGTGCACGCGGAGGGACTCGAACGCATCGACCGGACAAAGCCGTTTCTGCTCGTCGCAAACCATCGTTCCATGCTTGACCCATTTCTGCCTTCCGTGCTTTTGAAGGGCACGGAGATCATCTATATCTGCAAGCCGGAGATCCTGCAAATGCCCGTCGCGGGAAGCTATGCGCACGTCTGCGGCTTCCCGTTCATCGACCGGAGCAACAACAGGGCTGCGCTGAAAACGATCCTGCACGCCGTCGATATCTTAAAGGATGAACAGACCGCCGTCGGTATTTTTCCGGAAGGCACGCGCAACAAAACCGACGCGCCGCTTCTTCCCCTGCATCCCGGATCCTTCTCGATCGCAAAACGCGCGGGCGTGCCCATCGTCGTCGCCGTGAACCGCAATACCGAAAAGGCCATCCCGCAGTTCCTTTGGCACGGCACGAAGGTCTCGTTCAAAGTCGTCGACGTGCTCTCCCCCGAAAGAATCGCCGACCTTTCCACACAGGAGATCGCAGAGCAGGTCACAAAAACGCTTGAAGCCGAGCTGCAGTAATCAAACAAAGGACGGAAAACAGCGCCCGCGCGGGCGCTGTTTTTGCGTTCGCATCAGTTCTGTGCGATCCGGTCCGAGACCAGCTCGGCAAGCGTGCAAATGAATTCCGCGCTGCCCGGACGGACCGAAAGCGGAAAGAGCCGCGCGTGGATCCCGTCCGTACTGAGAAAGCCGACGCCGATCGCGTCGCGCATCGCGTGCTCCGGACCGAAATTGCCGAGAAGCCGTCCGACCGCGGGCTGCAGTTCGGAAAGCGGCGGGCGTTCGCGCTCCCGCTCCCGTTCCGCAACGATCCGCACGCCCTCGCACAGCGGTTCGTACCCGCAAAGATGCGGCGTGATGCCCAATCGCAGCAGCAGTTCCCCCGCCGTGCGGGAAGCGTCCCGTTCGCGGCGCATGCGTCCCGCGCCGTCGTATGCAAAAAACCGATCCTGTTTCGTCAACACAAAATCCCCTCCTCCCGGCAACAGTCTGCCGCAAACGAAGGGGAAATGCAACGGATGAAATTTTATGTTTCGCGGGGAAACCGTGAACGATCCTTGAACGGCGTTATACCGTCGCCGTTTGCCGGGCTTTCGGAAGCGCGGGCTTCTCCTGCGGCCGTTTCTGCGGCGCGACCGTGATCGAAAGACCGTCCCCGCCGAGCTTCTTTGCCTCGACGAGCGCAAGCCGCGCGCGCGGTCCGCGCAAAAGAAGTTCCATGCGTTTCGGCGCAAGGCGGTTTTCGTCCAGCGCGCGAAACAGCGCCGCAAGCCGGTCCGCGGGATAGCAGGCCGAAAGCGTTCCGCCGTTTTTAAGAAGCAGAAACGCCGCGCGGCACCAGCCGGAAAGCAACGTATCGTCCGCGTGCCGCGACAAAGCCCGCGGTCCGGGCTCTCCGGCCGTGAAATACGGCGGGTTCATCAGGATGCGCGAAAACGCTCCGTGTCCGAGCACGTCCGGCGCGTCCTCCGCGCGAAGGGTCAGGAATCGGATCGCCTGTCCGTTCCGTTCGGCGCTGCGCCGCGCAAGCGTGATCTGCGCTTCATCGACGTCGATCCCGGTGTACGCGCCGCCGTACCGCGCCATCGCGTAAAGACATATCACGCCGTTGCCCGTGCCGAGGTCCAGCACCGCGTCCTTCTCCCCGATCTTCGCAAAATGCACGAGCGCGATCGGGTCCTCCGTAAAGCAGCCGAGCGCGGGATCCTGAAAGATCCCCGTCTTCCCTTCGATCAGCCATTCCCAGCGTTCCATGCTATCCCTCCGGTACGAATGGATTTCCCGTGCTCTGCGGCGCGGGCGTCGTCTGTTCCGTGACGCCGTCAGCGCCGTAGGCGGCGATCGAAACGCCCGTATAATAATGGAACAGGATCTCCCGGTAATCCGAGCCGTGCTTCGCCATGCCGTTCGCGCCGTTCTGGCTCATTCCCACGCCGTGCCCGTAGCCTCTGACGTGAAAGACGATCCCGTTTGCCGTCCATTCGACCGTAAACATCGTGCTCCGGAGCCCGAACAGATTCCGCGCCTGCTTGCCGGTGATCGTCGTTCTGCCGAGCCGCAATGTGTCCACGCGCCCGCTTTCGTACGCCTTTTCGATCGCGATCCCTTCGCGGACGTTGTCCTTCGTGATCCCGCTTTCCGGGTACTTTGCCGCGATCAGCTCAACGAGCGCGTCCGTACCGAAATCCACGTCCTCCTCGCGCATCGGGTCCTCGTAGGGGCTGTCCACGCCGCGAAGATACGGCAGCGCGTTCGCGTAGACGTTCTCGGAGTTTTCGGTCTGCCCGCCGGAGCAGGCATGATAGAGCGCGTCGCAGAGCTTGCCGTCATAGACGAGCACCTCGCCCGCCGTCCCCATGACCGCCTCGGCAATGCGGTTATAGTTGTTCGCGTAATCGTTCTTCCATGCGTTCTGCATCCGCTCATGCGTCGAAAACGCCTGACAGCACTTGCTGTTCGTGCACACGTCGGCGTCCGGATTCGTGTGACAGCCGCCGTGCGCCATACTGTACAGCGTATAGGTGCGCGACGCGACCGCCTGCGCCTTCAGCGCTTCGAAATCATAATACGCCGGCATTTCCGCCGAAACGACACCGACGATGTATTCCTCAAGGTCCATGTCCACAAGCTTGTCCGCCCGATGATCGTAGACCTTGATCGTCGTCGTTTCCGTCCAGTCGAAATACGCGTACAAATCGAGGATCGTAGGCGCGGGCGTCTGAACCGCGATCTCCCCCGCCTCCGCGTTCGGCTTACAGGATTCCGCTTTGATCTCCCCGCCGCTGAGCACCAGACGCATCAAAAGAAAGAGCATCACGCATAGCGCCAGCAGCACGACCGAGAGCGTGATCACGATCACGGGATTCTGTTTTTGTTTCTTCCTTCTGTTCATGGTTTATATTATAGTATCTGTGTACGGAAAATACCAGTTATTTTTCCCGCAGCGGCCGATTCTTTTGCGGTTCTTCCCGTTGTCGATTGATTTATCGGATCGTTTATGATATATTATAATTGAACAAATACAGGATCGGGAGGGATCATCATGCACCGTATTCATCGATTTGAAAAGGTCGTATGCCTGTCGATTTGTCTGATTCTGCTGATCGCGTGCGTTTGCTGCGCGCCGACGGACCCCGCGGGCAGCCCGCAGGGAGAGTCTCCGGTTGAAACGCAGCAGCCGGTTGAAGCAGAACAGCAGACAACGACGCCGGACGACGTCGTGCCGGCGGAAGCAACGGCTGAACCGGAGCAGTCGGCCGAAGCACCGACGCCGACGCCCGCCCCGACGATGGACGAATGGATCGAACGCGCGAAAGGTCAGGTCCTGTACTGTGAAGAGCACAACCCGACCGCGGCGTTCGGCGAGGACGGCGCCTTCTGTTATAATGTAAACAACACGATGCTTTTCTGCAAGCAGGACGGAAAATGGTACTTTTGCGGCAACCTGCGCAGGGAGGGCTGGCATCTCATCCGCTATCAGCTCGACGGCGTCGAGCTTCCCCCGGAATTCGTCCGAGACGGCGAGCCGCCGATTGACATACCCGTTTCTCCGGAGAACGGCAGAAGCTTCTCCGGCTGGTATGACGCTTCCGCCGGAACGCCGTGGGATTTTTCGCATCCCGTACCGGACGGGGCCGTTGCGCTGTGCGGCTTTACGCTGGACGAGGCGGAACCGGTCCCGCCGCTTCTGACCTGTGAACCGATCCGGCATACCGCCTTCCGTTCCGAAGGCACCAACGGTCTGCTCGTCATTTACGTCAGCTTCACCGATGGGTACGCATACGACGAAGCAAGGCTCCGGGACATGTTCGAGGGCGATTATCCGCAGGACGAATGTCTCCGGTCCGTCGCGTCGTATTTCAAATACGCCTCCTACGGAAAAGCGGATTTTGACGTGCAATATGTCTGTTATGATACCGGCATGACCTCGAAGCAGGGATATGATACCGTACACAAAACGTATAACAGCTTCCTGTCCGACATTTTCACCCGGGTCCGCAGAAGCGATCCCGAACGCACCCGCGCCGCAGACAAGGACGGAGACGGTTTGGTCGATATGGTCGTGTTCCTCTGCGGGGAGGATCCGAAAAAGACCGTCGGCGACGGAGATGAATACTATCTGTACGGCGGCGCGATGAGCTACGAGGACCCGCATCCCGATCCGAACAATCCAACGATCTACCGATTCGTCAAGATGGCGTACGACCAGATCTGCGATCCGGCGAAACCCGCCTCTCAAAGCACCGGTCCGCGCGTGCTGCTCCACGAGCTGAGCCACGGGTTCGGCATCGAGGACTATTATGATTTCTATCCCTACAACGACGAACTTGTCAGCCCGCTCGGCGGCTTTGACATGCAGGAGGATGATTTCGGCAACTGGAACGTCTATTCCCGCTTCTCCTGCGGGTGGACGACGCCGTATGTGATCACGCCCGACATCCGTGAGATCACACTGCGCATCGGCGCCGGCGGCAACTGTCCGGACGCTGTGCTCATACCGACCTCGAACGGTTGGAACGGCACGCCGTTTGACGAATACCTGCTGCTGGAAGTGCTTGCGCCGGTCGGTGCAAGCGGATTCGACTGGCCGTTCATTTCCACCGATATCGTATCCGTGACCAACAGCGGCACCGGCTTTGACGGCGGCGTGCGCATCCTGCACGTCGACGCACGTCTTGTGAAAGCGGTATGGAACAGAAAAGGAACCCGGGATTATTCTCCCGCATTTACCTATGAGGACATTCTTCGCGCGCTGGAATCGCCGGATTTCTATCACGGGACCGAGCTGTGGAACGCGAACTACAATACCAACGGCGTGGAACCGTATCTTCCGGAATTCTCCCGGTTCTGGCACCTTCTCGATCTGATCCCGCGCGACGGCTCGGACCGGTTCCGCTTCTGTCACCCGACGCCCCAGTCCATCTTCACCATGCTGCACTGCAACGATCTGTATGTCGGGGGTGATACCTTCAGCATGGAGCGCTGCAGCGACGCGTTTCCCGAAGGCATGCGTATGAACAACGGCGGCACAATGGACTACGAAGTGCGCGTTGATCTCTATGACCCCGTGAACCATGAAGCAATCCTGACGATCACGCGCGTTTCTCCGTGATCTGCAGAAATGCATTCCCCCCGTTGCAATCTCCGATCGACCCATGCTATAATGCTGACATGAATATCCGTTTTTCGCCGGAAGCGGCGCGGCGCGAACTGACGCCGGTCGACAATCTGTTTCTTCTCGAGTACATGCCCGAAGCGGACGGCATGTTTGTGAAGGTATACCTCTATGGACTGATGCAGTGCTACCATCCCTCGCTTTCCGACGCGGACATGTGCGACGCGCTGGGGCTGACCGAATCGCAGATCCGCTGCGCGTTCGTATACTGGCAGGCAAAGGGGCTTGTGCGCATCCGCAGCGACGAACCGCTGACCGTGGAATATCTTCTGACCGAACAGCCCGCCGTGACGACGGCGACGCCGGTGAAGTACCGCCGGTTCATCGAATCGCTCAACGCGCTTTTGTCCCCGCGCTCGCTTGATCTTCGGGAGATGAAGGCGATGTACGACTGCATCGAACTTTACGGGCTCGAGGAGGGCGCCGTGCTTTCGCTCGTCGCGTACTGCATCGAACTGAAGGGCAAACGCGTGTCCGCAAACTACATCCTGACGGTCGCGCAGGAATGGAGCGAGCAGGGCGTCAGAACGCAGGCCGCCGCCGAGCAGTACGTTGCGGACTGGCGTGTCAAGAAGCACGGCGCAGCGGAGGTTTTGCGCCGCTGGAACAAGCGTCGTCCGCCGACCGTCGACGAGATGGCGCTGTACGACCGCTGGACGAACGAGCTCGGCTTCGACGCGGAAACAATCCTCGCCGCCGCTTCGCGTATGACGGACGTCGCTTCACCGACGTTTGCGATCCTCAGTGATCGCCTTTCCGAGATGAAGGAAAACAGCGTCACGAACGTGGAGGCGATGGACGCCGCCGAGGAGAAGCAGAGCGCGGACCGCGAGTTTGCGCGGCTGGTGTATGCGCGGCTTGGCAAGATCGGCGCACCGGACAGGACGACGATCGCGCAGCTTCGCATGTTCCGCGAGGAAAAAGGCGTCTCGCGCGAAGCGATCCTGCTTGCCGCGGACGAATGTGCCGGCGCGGAGCGCGCGCTCGGGCTTTTGAAGAAGATGCTGTCCGAATGGGCGGACGCGCACGTGAAGACCGTCGAGGACGCGGAGAACGCGCTCAGGAAGGCGAAGCCCGCGCCCGCAGGAAAAAAGAAAAAGAACGCCGCGCTGCTCTATGAGCAGACGCCGATCTCCGAGGACGATTTCAATCAGTTGGTCGTGGACCTGAACGAGGACGTATGACGAATGAATTAAGGCGCTATTACAGCGATCTCCGGGACAAAAACTACCGTCTCTGGCTGCGGCGCGTCGCGGAATGCGAAGCAAAGGATCCGCGGTTCCGCGCGCTCAACGAGGAACCGGGACGCGTGTTTCAGCAGGCGGGCGCGGGTAAGCTCACCCCTGCCGCTGCGCAGTCGCGGCTCGGTCAGATCGAAGCGGAGCGCAGAAATCTTCTGATCTCACTGGGACTGAAGTCCGACTACCTCGACCGGATTTATACCTGTCCGCTCTGCCGTGACACCGGCGAACTCGTCGATTCCGGCAAGCCCTGTTCCTGCGCGATGAAAAAGCAGCAGGAACTGATGCGCTCCGCCTCGCGCATCAACGGCCATGAGATCTTTGCGCATTTCAACGAGGCGATCTATCCGAACAACGAACAGAAAAAACAGGGGCTCGGCATGAAGCGGTTCTGCGAACGGTACGTTGCGGCGCTCCCGAAACCCGAAAAGCCGAACATGCTCATCCTCGGACAAAGCGGTCTCGGCAAGAGCTTTTTCGGAAACGCGATCGCCTACGCCGCGATCGACAAGGGCGTCCGCACGTTGAAGGCGACGGCGTATCAGTGCATACAGGACATTCTGAACGCGCTCGAATCGCGCGAGGACAAGCTCGGAACGTATCTTTCCGCCGAGCTGCTGATCCTCGATGATCTCGGCACCGAACCGATGGTGCCGAACATCACGGTCGAAACGATCTTCCGCATTCTGAACGAGCGCGCCGCCTCACTGCTTCCCACCGTTTTGATCTCGAACCTCGACCGCGAGGGACTGTTTGAGCGCTACGGCGAGCGCGTCGCAAGCCGCATGATCGACGGCGCGCTGACCTCCATCGTCATACTGCGCGGAGACAACCTCCGTACGAGGACACGCTGATGCTGTACCTTGTCGCAACGCCCATCGGCAACCTCCGCGATCTAAGCCCGCGTGCGGTCGAAGTCCTGTCCGCGGCCGACGTGATCTACTGCGAAGACACGCGCCATACGGGGCTGCTTCTCAACCATTTCAACATCAAAAAGCCGACCCGTTCCCTGCATACGCATAACGAGCGCGAACGCACGGAGGAGGTAGTTTCCGTTCTCAAAGACGGACGCGACGTCGCCTATGTTTCCGACGCGGGCATGCCCGGCGTTTCCGACCCCGGCGCGATGCTTGTCGCGGCGTGTCAGCGGGAGGGGCTCCCACATACCGTGATCCCCGGTCCGAGCGCCGCGGTCATCGCCGCCGTGCTTTCGGGACTGCCCGCGCAGCCGTTCAGCTTTTTCGGCTTTCTCCCGCGGGAAAGCGCGCCGCGCCGCGAAATGCTCGACGCGATCGCATCCGTGCGCCATCAGGTCATTCTGTATGAAAGCCCGCACCGCGTGCAGGCGACGCTCAAAGATCTTTACGACCGTTTCGGCGACGGACCCGCCGCGGTTTTGCGCGAGCTTACCAAGAAGTTTGAGACCGTCGTGACCGGAACGCTGTCGGAGCTGATCGAACGCTTTTCGGAGGAGCCGAAGGGCGAATGTGTGATCTGCTTCGTCCCGGGACAAAAGGCGGAAGAAACCGCGCCCGATCTCGACGCGCTTCTGCTCGGTCTTTTGAAAACCGAATCGGTGAAGGACGCCGCGGCGATCGCCGCCGAGCGTCTTTCCATGCCGAAAAAGCAGGTCTACCGCCGCGCGTTGGAGCTGAAAGAAGAATAACATGCAGCCGACGAAACGATCCTCCGACGGGGGATCTTTTTTGCGCATCGCCGAAACTGCCATCCGTCGATTATTTCGGCTCTCCCCTTGACAGGATTGGTTTATCATGATAAACTTCAGATAGGGTTTATCGCAATCAACCAAAAGGAGGACGCATATGAGCGAGATTGAATTGGGCGCGGTGCAGGAGCGGTTTGCGGATATCGTATGGGCACATGAACCGATCGCTTCGGGCGAGCTTGTCGAACTGTGCAGAAAGGAACTGAACTGGAAAAAACCGACTACCTACACCGTGTTGCGGAAGCTGTGCGAAAAGGGGCTTCTGGAGAACCGGAACGGGATCGTTACGTCGCGCATTCCGCGCGAGACGTTTTACGCGCAGCGCAGCGAAACGGTCGTCACCCGGTCGTTTCACGGCTCGCTGCCGGCATTCGTGGCTTCATTTATCTCCAACAAAGAACTGTCGCGGAAGGACGCGGATGAGATCCGCCGCATGCTTGACGCTTACATGAAAGAGGAATAACCCATGTACGATCGTTTTCTCTACGATGCGACGACGGCGTTTCTGCTGCTTCTGAACAGCTCGATCATGGCGGGATGGATGATCCTTGCCGTACTTGCCGTGCGGCTTCTTATCCGGCGTGCATCGAAGAAATACCTTGCCGTTCTGTGGCTGCTCGTCGGAATCCGGCTGGTGCTGCCGATCTCCTTCCGCGTGCCGTTTTCTTTGATTCCGAGCAGTGAAACGATCCCGATCCACATCGCCCGCGCGGCGACGCCCGCCATTTCCTCCGGCGTCTCCCTGATCGACCGTGCCGTGAACCCGGTCCTGAAAGCGCATCTTTCGGCAACGCCGCTGGACGACACGACGCCGGTTGCAAAGATCCTGATCGTGAGCACGTTCGTATGGATTGCGGGTATGATCGCTTTGCTGATGTTTTCGGCGATCACCTATCTCGTCACGCGCAGGCAGGTCCGCACCGCCGTTTCGGTTTCCAGTAAGGACAGGCTCTATGCGTGCGACGATGTGCAGACGCCGTTCATTCTGGGGTTGAGAAAGCCGCGCATTTATATCCCTTCTTCGCTGGATGCGGAAACGGTCTATCACGTGAAGCGGCACGAATTTGTTCATTTGACGCGCTGCGATCAATGGCGCAAACTCGTCGGCGTTCTTCTGCTTTCGGTCTACTGGTTCAACCCGCTGATCTGGGCAGCGTTTTTATTGTTTTGCCGCGATATGGAAACCGCCTGCGACGAAGAAGTGATCTGCGGCATGGACAAAGCGGAACGCGCCGCCTATGTCAATTCCCTGCTCGCCTGTGCAAAGCCGCATCCGACCGCCGTGTTCCGTCCCGGCTTCGGCGAGGTCGCCGTCAAGACGCGCGTAAAACGCATCCTCGGATACCGGCAGGCGCTCCCGTGGATGAACGTTGTCGCAGGCGCGCTCTGCGTCGTACTTGCCGCCGGTTATCTGACGCTGCCGGGAAAGCTTTCCCACACGTTTTATCAATACTCGGAGGACGGTCTGATCGACGAGGACGGCGTCTATCTGCCGATCGGCAGCTCTGCGTGGCGTCTGATCACGGGTTGTCCGCTGTATGTCGGAGCATACCGGAATAGTTATGACGGAGACGTCTCGATCTACGCCGCGGATCCGTCAAAGCGCGTCATTGCGGCGGAGGCGCACGATGCTTACAGCATACAGGGCGGACCGATGCTGCGGCAGAACGTCGTTTTGCCGGACATAGCCGACGAAAGCATTACAGTCATTCTCAGCAGGGACAAGTGCGGCGGTAACAGCAGATCCAGAACGCCGCTCAACGGCGTATTCCTTTCCTCCGATGCAAAAGCGGATCTCCTGTCTGCATACCGGCGCATCGAAAACGGCGAAGGCGACAAAACCTGGCATGAATGGATCCGGTCGTCTGCATACGTATACCTTTGGTATCCCGAATATCCGGAGATGATCCGGTTTTACGGCAAAGAAACCGAGCTTGACGAACATGTGCGGTTGTATCACGGCAGTAACATCGAGATCGACGCGTTCGACAACGCCATGTACTTCACCTCGATCGATTTTGCCGCGTACTGCATCGAAATTCCGCAGGATTCCGCGTTGTACCGCGAGGTAACGGCCTTTTTCGCAGAATCGAACGGCAAATAACAAAGCGAAAAAACGAGGAGGCGAAAAACCTCCTCGTTTGCGTTGTATTCGGTTATTCTCCCGGTCGGATCTTTTCGATCATTTCCTCGTTGCGGACCGTGATCGCAGGATCCTTCACCGTTTCGCGGAGCGTATCCATGTACTTTGCGCCTAAAAGCTGGTTAACGATGCGCTCGCGCACGCCGGGATAGCGGTCGATATCGACGACGCCGGTCTCGCCCTCCACGCGCAGGAACAGGCAGAACAGCGTTTTCCCGTCCTTTTCACTCCGCATCGTTCCGATACCGCCGACCGGCACGTCCTTTGCCGCGTCGTACAGCCCGATCAGAAGCTCGTCCTTCGGCGCGACCGCAAGATCACCGACGCTGCCCTGCGACAGGAATTCATTGTCGCGGCTTTCGTACAGCGCTGCAAAGTCCGTTTCCGCCTGTCGGCTGAACGATTCGATCTGCTCGCCGGTCGCGTCCGTTTTGACGAACAGCCGCAGAAAGATCGCGTCCTCCGGGACGTACAGCGACGGGAACGTGCGCCTGCCCTGCAGATAGTAGGACAGATACTGCGAATACATGCCGTCCGTATAGCGGTCGGTGAACGTCTCCTTCACGATGCGCGCGTAGCCCGTTTCGATCTCCTCGTCTGTCAGCGTGTGCGACGCCTTGTAGTCCTCCAAAAGATGGTTATAGAGGACGCCCGCCTTCATACTGCGAACGAACATTTCGGTATACCGCTCCTCCGTGAACCCGGTCTCCGCAAAGAACGCCTCGCGGGACGGATACGTGCCGCCGTTTTCCTTAAGCTGATCGACGAGCTTTTCCTCCGCGTCTTCCTCCGCCTGTCTGAGATACGACTGCTCCGTGACATTGAGCTGATACCCCGCCTTCGTGCCGGCGTCGATCGCCGCGGCTTCCAGCGCAAGCTCCGTGAGCACGTCCTCGGAAAGCGCCCTGATCCCCTCCTCCGTGCGCGTATCGTAATACGCATATAGGTAGTTGATGTTCGGGTTCGACACGTACGAGAGGTAGGTGTCGTGATCGTCAAGCCCGTGCTGCCGGATCGTATTGAGCCGATCGTTCACGCAATACCGGTAAACGACGGCATAGACCGACTCGTCGCCGACCGTCAGAACGACCTCGTCCGCGCCGATCGCCGGCGTTTCGTCCGGTTTTTCGGATGTGTTTCCCTGCTTTGCGCATCCTGCGAACAAAAGCAGCCCCGCAAGCAGAAGCGGGATCCAACGGAATGTACGCATAGTTCTTACTGCCAGAGCTCCTCGGGATACTGTCCCTCGTCCTTCATTTTGCGGATCGCCGCCTTCAGGATCGGCAGATCGGGACGGTTGGTGACGCCGTGCCAGCGTGCGGAGGTCTCCAGCACTTCGATGCTGATCCTGCCCTCCTGCATCAGCGTGTCGAGCACGCGCGGCAGCAGGTATTCGCACTTCATGGGATTCTTCGGCAGGTTCTCGTCGAGGAACGCCGGGAAGCGGTTTTCGAACTCGTCCAGAACGCTCCGCTGCAGGCCGAACAGGTTCATCGAAACGAGCGTGTCGAGCGCAAGCGGGGTGTACGTCGCGCCGTCGTCCTCGGTGAACGCCGCCGCGCCGTCGCGCTTTTCGATCTTCAGCCGCTCGGTGAGCGTGACGAGCTTGCCGTCCGGTCCGATCTCACAGACGCCGCGCGCCACGGAACCGAAATCGGAAAGCGTATTGCCGAGCTGATAGCCCACCATGGCGCACTCGCTCCCGGTGTGCTCCGCGCTTAAAAATGCGTAGATTTTTTTGTATGCGTCCGCGCCGTAAAAGTCGTCGGCGTTCAGCACCGCAAACGGCGCGTCGAGATGGTCCTTTGCGCACAGGATCGCATGCGCCGTGCCCCACGGCTTGACCCGGCCTTCCGGGATCTCGTAGCCCTCCGGAAGCTTGTCGAGCGACTGGAAAGCGTACTCAAGCTGTACGTGCGGACGGATGCGGCGGCCTACGCGCTCCTCAAAGTCCTGCTCCATCTCCTTCTTGATGATAAGGACGACCTTCTCAAAGCCCGCGCGGATCGCGTCGAACACCGAGAAGTCCAGGATGACGTGATCGTGCTCGTCGATCGGCTCGATCTGTTTCGGACCGCCGAA
>CAMYWS010000011.1 GCA_947302865.1 uncultured Clostridia bacterium | reverse complement strand
CCGTACAGCATCGCGTTCGGCGACATGTCCATGGACGCGTCGAAACCCGTGACGTTCACGTAGGAATAGCCGCACCCCATTTCGGCGCCGACGGGCTGATATGATTCGGACATTGCGGCGAGGATATCTCTGAGCCGCCCCATAAAGCCCTTTGCCGCTTCGTTCCTGCCGGACGTGGTCGTATCGAGCAGCGCATCGCGAAGCTTATGCGTCATGACGGTCTGCGTCTCAAGATGCAGCGCGAACGCCGTCCCCTCCGACTCCACCCAATAGCGGAACCGTTCGTCGCCGACGATCGTTCTGAGCATGCCGGTCATCTCCTCGGCAAGCAACCGTAACCGCAAAGTCTGCTTCTGCGAAAGACCCCGGTACGCCGCCGCTCGCTCGGTCTCCATGAACGCGTTTTCGATACCTTCTCCGTTCGTACTGATTTCAATGACGTCTGTTTTCATTCGATTCCCCCCGTTTCCTGTCGATTGCCTGTAAAAAGGCCGTCAGTCCCGCCGGGAGCTCCGTCGCTCCCGTCAATCCCGTATCCCCCAACGAAATGAGTTTGTTGTTTCCGTGATAATCGCTGCCCGCCGTGACGTAAAGCCCGTACCGTTCGGCAAGCGCAAGCGCCTCATCGCGCAGTTTGTCCGTAAACCCGGAATAGAACGCTTCCACGCCCAAAAGTCCGAACCCGATCAGCTTCCGCACCCGCCGGTCAAGCGCTTCGCCCACGATCAGCTGATCGCCGCTGCCGTACGGCGGATGCGCCAATACCGGAATGCCGCCGCTTTCGAGGATGGCTCTGATCGCGGTCTCCGGCCGGACGTACTGATCTGTAAACTCCGCCTGATTGATGTATTCCATGATCGCTTCCTCTTTGGTTTTCGCATAACCGTACCGGACCATGAGGTTTCCGATGTGGGGCTTGCCGGGATTCGGCAGGGAGAGCAGACGGGCGACGTCCTCCTCCTTGAAGGCAAAGCCGAACTTCTCTTTGAGAAAGTCGAGCCGTCCCGTGATCTTCCGCATCCTAAACGCGTGTCCCTCGGCGACCACGGCGTTGATCGCTTCCTCGTCGGGATCGTAGCCGTAGCCGAGGATGTGATACTGCCCCTCTTCGTCGCGGCACGAAAACTCGATCCCCGGGATGAACGCCGGATCGTCTTCCGTCCGTATCGCAAGGATGCGCCTGCAGCCCTCGACCGCGTCGTGATCGGTCACAGAAAACAGCCCGATCCCCGCATTTCCGACCTGCGCAAGGAGCGCTTCCGGCGTGTCGGTGCCGTCGGAAACGGTCGTGTGTATATGCAGGTCGAGAATGGAGATGTGTGCTTCCATATGACTCAAAGATTCTTTTTCAACGTCAGAATGTTCTGTCCGCCGCGGTATTCATACGCGACGTCGTCCATGACCTGCTTGGTCATAAAAATGCCCAGACCGCCGATGTCGCGCTCGTCGGCGGACAGCGTCACATCGGGATCCTGCTTTGCGAGCGGATCGTACGGCACGCCGCGATCCGTGAATGTGATCGCCGCCTGCCGCGGGTTTTCGGAGATCTCCATGCGCACGGTCACCCGCCCTGTTCCGGGCGCGTACGCATAGTGCGCGATGTTCACAAAGATCTCCTCCGCGGCGAGTCCGATCTGCATCCTTGTCTTCGGCGGGCAGTCGATCCCGTCCAGATGGTCTTCGATAAACGAAAGCACCGTCGTGAGGTTCTCGTCGGTCGCTTCGACCTCGAGTTCATTGCGCAGAAACAGCAGCGTATCCGTCTTTTCGAGCAGTTCGATCAGCTCCGCTGTCCAATGCGCGATCTCCTTTTGTCCCTTTTCGGTCTCCTGTTCGTTCCGGCGGATCGCGCGGCGGATCAGCCGCGTATAGCCGATGATGCGCGCCTTGTCCTCGACCGCTCGGATCTTCTTTTCGTCGGTCGTTCCGAGATACAGCGCAAGCGTTTTATGCCAGAATTCCGTCGCCAGTTCAAAATCAAAGCCCTGAAACTTCTTGACGACCTCGTGATCGAGCTCTGAGAACCCCTGGAACGAGTTGTAGATCGAGCCCAGTTCAAAGATCGGATGCCCGACGGCGAGCGTGTCCATGTCGATCAGAAGGATCTCGTCGTTCTGCAGTTCCAGATTCTTGGTGTGATAATCACCGTGGATCATATGATCACCGTACGGCACGGCTTCGATCAGCCGGTACAGCTTGCCGCCCGCTTCTTTCGGCAGATGATCCTGCATGAACGTCGCCCATGAAAGCGCGATGTCCTTCATATCCAGAAGTTTGCCGTGCGGTACGAGCGTGCCGTGTATCTTTTTCAGCATCTTGACGAATTCTTCCACGCACCAGTCGAGCTTTTCCGGCTCATTTGCGAGGATCTTCGAGAGTGAACGCGCGTTCAAAAGCTCAAAAACCGAGCCGTAGCTGTCTCCGACCTTCACAACGTCATAGGAGATCGCCGTCGGGATGCCGAGGATCAGCGCGAGCTTCGCCACTTCGCGTTCGTGCTGAATGTCCTCCAGCGCGCCGGCGTTTTTATACACCTTGACGACGTTGTCCCGGTCGATGCGATAGATCCTGCCGTTTGCGCCGCGGCCGATCTCCTCGCAGCCCTCGATCGAAACGACGCGGTACGCCTTTTCGATTTTGAAGAGCTCCGTGAAGCCCGTCATGTCAAAAATCTCGTAGACTTCGGAACTGACGCCCGTGATGTGTATATCCGGGTGCGATTTCCGGAGGCGAAGCAGCACGCGGAGCCCTGCGGAGGAGATATATGCCAGCTTCTCCGCGTCCAGCACGACCGGCGCGCCGCAGGCGTTCCCGAGCTGTCCGGATATCTGCTTTTCGATCTGCGGCGCGTTGCCGGAGTCGATACGCCCCGAAAGTGTGATGATGATCGGTTCACTCATGATGATCGCTTCCTCCGTTGCCGCGATATTCCATGCAGAGCATCGTCAGATCGTCGAACTGCTCCGCGTCCTTTGTAAATGCATCCACCGCCGCGCGGACGTTCTTCAGAACGCTCTCCGGGTCGGCGTCCGGCGCCCGGTTCAGCGCGTCGATCATGCGCGCCGTGCCGAACAGCGTCCCGTTTTCGTCCGTCGCCTCCGGAACGCCGTCGGTGTACAGGAACAGCTTCGCGCCGGGTTCCAGCATGAGCTCGTATTCCCTGTACTGCATGCCTTCCGCGCCGCCGATCACGAACCCGTGTCTGTCTTTGACGAGTTCAAACCAGCCGTCCGGACGCTTCAGCACAGGGTATTCGTGCCCGGCGTTGGCGGCCGTCAGCTTGCCGGTGGAGATCTCCAGAATGCCGAGCCAGACTGTGACGAACATCTGCTCCTGGTTGTTCGAGCAGATCGCTTCGTTGGTCCTGGTGAGGATCTCCGCGGCGGAGACCCTGAGCATGGCGCAGCTTTGCAGGATGATCTTCGACGCCATCATGAACAGCGCGGCGGGAATACCTTTGCCGGACACGTCCGCCATGACCATGCACAGATGATCGTCGTCGATCAGGAAGAAATCATAGAAATCGCCGCCGACCTCCTTGGCCGGGTCCATCGTCGCGTACAGATCAAACTCCCTGCGGTCCGGGAACGGCGGGAAATCGTGCGGCAGCATCGCGTACTGGATGCGGGTCGCGAGTTCGAGCTCCGTGCCGATGCGCTCCTTTTCCGCGGTCAGGGACGTCACGTGCCCGATGTAGTTTACCATGTCCGTTTCCATCGTGTCGATGGAGCGGGCGAGATTCCTGAGCTCCTCGATGCGGCTGATGCTTCCGAGCGGTTCGCCCTTCGTGTTTTCCTTTGCAAAGCGCGCCGCCTCGTCGGAGACTTTCTGAACAGGCCTGACAAACTGCCTGCGGATATAGATCGCGGCGAACAACCCGGCAAAAATGCACATGGCCGCCGTCCAGACGGCGATATTGATCAGATACGGGCGTCTTGCGTCGTGCAGCTCGCGGATGGGCCGCTGTATGCAGAGGATCGCCCTCGTTGTTCCGTCGGAACCGATCACCGGCACCATCGTTGTGATGTGCGGATGCTGTCCGTCGGTCGTTTTGATGCGGTAGACCGTTTCGTACGGCGCGGTCTGTTCGTACATTGCCCGGTACTTCTGCCGGTATTCGTCGTTCGTCGTATCGCGCTTGTGTCCGAGCTCCCATTCCGTATATGCGGAGTTGTCGACGGAATTGTCCACCGGATTGAAGACCGAAACGAAACGTCCGTAATCGCTCGTATCCACCAGAATGACGTAGACCAGCGACACGTGCATCTTGTGGCAGTACGTATCGAGGTTCTTTCTCGTTTTCAGATATTCTTCGGTTTCTTCTCCCCGAAGATACGCTTCGAGGCGGTCGCCGTTGACAAGCGACGTCGCGGTGTCCGCCATGTGATAGGTCGAAGATGCATATTCCCGCTTGAACGCGTTCGTGAAACTGATATAGCCGATCGTACTGACGATCGCGCCGAACAGGACCAATACCAGTACGATCGCACCGATGATATTGGCCGCCATGCCCGACCGCAGCTTTTGGAACCCCGTCTTTTTCATACCGTTTCTTCCCGTTTTCCGGTCCTTTCGTTCGCGCTGTCCGTTCCGGCTTCGGAACCGGACCGGTCCGGATGCTCCTTTTTTCGTATCGATTCGACGGCGCGGAGGATCTTCTCCTTCCACTCGTCGTCCTGCGCGTTCAGAAGGTACGTGTTGAATCCGTATTCCCGTCCCCACGCGCAGATGACCGCCTCGTCATCCACGTGCAGAGAGATGCGGTAACGGTTGGGCAGTTTCTGCGGCAGGACCTCTTTGCGGTCCCGCTGCACCTCCCGCCTGTGCCGCTCGGCATTGACGATCCCGTCCAATGTGACGCCGTACAGTCGGAACAGGCGGCGGATATACCGTTCCGACCGGGCGGACGAGGTATAGATCCAGACGGCGCAGCCGGACGCCTGCAGCGAACGGATCAGGTCCGGCGTGCCGAGCCGCAGCCGCTCGGAAAAGATCCGATTCAGCGGAAACGGCAGCGGCGGCTCCGTCCTGTGCGTTTCCGGCGACACGAACAGGACCTCGTCCAAATCAAATGATACGCGCATCAAGGGCGCTTCTCTCGGATCACGCATGTTGTTCGATCTTCCTGATGATCTCCATAATCCGCTGCGACCACTCGGCAGGCGTTCCGCCGATCTCGTATTCATCGACTTCCTTTGTCCGGTTCGATATGCGCAGCAGCATATCGCCGTCGACATGGATCGTGACCGGATACTTGATTCCGATCAGCGTTTCCATTTCTTTCTGGACCTTCGCGCCGTCCGCCGTCTTCCGTCCGAGCCCCGTCACCGCGCCGCTGATGTGCACGTGATATTTATTGAACAGGCGCCGGATGTAATCGGCGGAATAGTACTTTGCGGTATAGACCCAGACGTCATAGCCGTTCTTGTTCAGATAACGGAACAGGGCGGGAACGCCGAGCCGGAGCCGTTCCTTATAGATTTTGCGCGTCGGAAACGGCAGCGGCTTTTCCGTCGGCACGTCGCCGCTGACGAGGACCACCTCGTCGAGATCGAGGGCGACCCGCTTGTCGTGGCGGGATCTTTTCAGGATCTCCCGGATGTCGGTCTCGTCAGTCAGGTCCACGATCTCGATCGGGATCCTCGCATAGCCGAGCCGCAGCGCCGCCGCCCAACGGTGATGTCCGTTCAGGATCATATACCCGTCCGGACGGATCTTTTCCACGACCAGTCGCTCGTCACAGTACTGGCGCGAATGTCCGCGCTCCTCATGGAAGCGATTCATATAATCGGAAATGATGCCGTAATTCGGTCCGACCTTCGGCTTGCAGAACTCGTCCGCCGGATTGGGATGCAGCTTGTCGCAACGCGTCGAGCGGATCAGCGCGCGCCGCAGGAGCCCCGCCTTGACGGGGACGTAAACGCCCTTGAGCGCTCTGACTTCTTCCGCGATGAATTCTTCAAACTGCGTGTTGCCTGCCATACGTATCCCCCCTCATTCCGTTCTTCCGATCCGGACGGTCAGCACGTTCAGCCCCAAAATGTTCTGGTACCGAACCTCCGACGCCATCCGGAACACCATGCGGATGCCGATATTTTTTGTTTTGTCCTCCGCGTCCGCCATCTTCTGCCGTTCGGTCGGATCGAAAGGAACGCAGTCGTCCTTGATCCGAAGGATCTGGATCGGCAGCAGCCGGAACAACAGCTTCGTCACCATCTTCGCATTTGCCGTGTGTTCTGTCATACCCGTTCCCTGTTCTTTGCGGATCGCTGTCTGTTTGTATATTATATCAGCAAACGAAACCGGAATCAAGAAATAACGGAGATTTCCCGCCTCCGTTCCCGCAACGCGGCGCATCCCGCTGCGCGCCGTTTCTCCGCCGTTCCCTCAAACCGTCCGAATCCCCGATTCCTGTCTTTTCAAGTACGCGGAAGTCATGGGGATCTTCGGCAAAACGGAGTCTGCGGGCACAAAAGATCCGTGCAAATGCTCCCGGTGCGGATTTATGGGTACGTTCAGGGAGCGAAAGTCGCGCCGAGGGTGTTTTGCGGGATCAACGGCGCGGATATGATCCGGGTCAAACAAATGCGTCGTGTCAAAGGGAGACACGACGCATTTGTTCAGGAGGAAACAAGAAGCATTCCGAATACGGTTTGCATTCCGTATACGCTTATTCGTAGATCTCGATCTCTGCGGCCTGTGCGCCGCCGGTACGCGAGGAAGAATTCATAGTGAAGATCAGTTTGACAAACTGCGCTTCCGTTGTATCGAAGTCGATGCGGATGCGGTTGCCGGTGTCCGGATTGAAGTCGCAGCGTGCGGCGGGCGCAAGCTCGGTAAAGTTCGTCCCGTCAGCGCTGATGAAAACGGCGATCTCCTGCGTGCGCGCTTCCCAGACGGCGGAGGGGTTCAGCCGCACGGCAACGGTGGAGAATTTGCGGGAGCTTTCGAGATTGATCGTCATCTCGGCGGGAAACCCCTTGCTTTCCCAGTAGGTGTCGGTCTTTCCGTCGTTGACGTTGGTCGCCACATAGACGTCCGTATGCTCACCCGAGGAGATCGGCTTGCCGAGGGCAAGATTTTCCGTTTCCGGCATGGGAATGTAATTTGCTTCCGGATCGGGGAAGCAGGGCGGGCGCTGCGCCTTGGTCTGTTCCGGCGCTTTGACGACGGTAACGCCGGGATCGTCCGCGTCGGAGGGAAGCAGGAAAAACGCGATCCCGCTTGCGATCAGGGAAAGAGCGATGACGACGATCAGGACAATGTTGAGCTTTTTCATATCCGACACCTCCTTATTCCACCGTGATCCCGTCGCAGAACTCGTTGACAGACGCGTGCAGCGACTTGAGATCCGTGATCTTTTCGCCGAGGATGCTGACATTTCGCAGCGTGACGTTTGTGATGCGGTATTCCTCGCTCTGCCCGGCAAAGCGGGAAGCGGGCACCCTGCCGTCCGCGGTGTTCACTACGGTCAGACCGTCGATCAGAACGTCGTCGATCGTTCCGTATTCATCGCGCACGGTCGACCAGCCGGATTTTGCCAGCGACAGTTCGATCAGCTCCTTGTTGTTGCCGTTGTCGCCCTGCATGAACGCGTTCTCGACCGTGATGTTGCGATAGATGATGTGATGCACAAAGGCGTCGTCGCTGTTGTGGATGCTGATGACCGGCTTATGGAAGTTATAGAGCACGGTGATGTTTTCAAACAGCACGTCGGTGATCTCCGGATCGAGCGTCAGGCCTTTGTCGGTTTCGTACCCGATCTCCATCGACTGCGCGAGATCCGTCCAGATCTGCATGCCGCGGAACGTGATCCCCTTGGTCGAGCCGGAGTAGTTCTTCACGACGAGGCTGTCATCCCATGTGCGGGCAAAGCAGTTCGTAACAAGGTGATCCGTGCAGGACTGGAACGTAAAGCCGTCGCCGTTCTGACGGCCGGAGATAATCTTGACGTTATCGATCGTTACGTGCTGTGACGAGAAGGAATTCAGGTTCCAGCAGTTGGAATTGACGATCGAAATCCCTTCTACCGAAACGTTCTTTGAATGATTCAGATCGATCGGAACGCGCGCATAGGAGCCGGCCTGGTTCCATGCAGGATAGTCGCTGCCGTCGATCATGCCGCGGCCGCAAATACGGACGTCCTTTGCGTTGCTCACGGAGACGATCGAATGCAGCACCGCGCCGCCGGACAGATACAGCGTCTGCCCGTCGGACAGCGCGATCGCATCCATCGTCCATTCACCCGGACCGATATAAAAGACGTTCGGATCGTTCGGATCGGGCACGTCGGTTTCCGGCGCGTTTGCAAAGATGTGCGTCGCTTTGTTTACATTATTATTATAGATTACGGTGTATTGCCCCGGCTCGGTGATTGAAAATCGCACATGCCCGTTTTCCACCGTCGGAATGATGCCGCACGCGGTCGGCAAAACGGCGGCGCTTTCGACGGGATCCTTGAGACCGGGTGCAACGATGTCAATCGCAACGGTTCCTTCAAAATCGAAATACGTCATGGGCGTGTCGGTCGGCTGCGTGTTTGCGTTCCAGATATGTTCATGGTTGACCATGACGTCATATACGAAAAGCGCGTGCCCGTTTGCCGTGACCTGAACCGTCCCGGAGCTTTGCATCGTCTTCGGACCGTCGTACAGCGTCAGGAGTGTATCGCCCGCTTTGGGCTCCGACTTTGCCCGCATGCGCGGCGCGCTCGGCGATATGAGCATAAAGAGCGCAAACGCCAGAAGAAGCGCGGCGGCGACGCAAAGGCAAACGGTTTTTACGGAAAATGCCGGTTTGCTGTTCATTGGGATACCCCCTTCTGAATTGCTGAAAGGTTTAACGTTAAACCTTTCAGCAAGATTATAGCACGGTTCAACGCCGGCAGGCAATAGGCAAATGCATGTTTTTTCATCTTTTTTGAATGAAAATTGATGATTTCGGAACTTTTCCGATAAAAGCGGGCTTGACAGGCGAAATGTCCGATGCTATAATGAGCCCAGATAGGTTGAACGTTAAACCTATTGAGAAACGGGAATTTTTCCCGACAATCCAAAAACAGATTTTAACGGAGGTCAAGCATGAAAAAAGTACTCGCATTTGCCCTTGCAGCCTGCATGATTCTTGCATTGGTTGCCTGCGGAAAGACGACAACTCCCGAACAGCCCGCACCCGTTGAGACGCCCACCGAAGCGCCCGCGGTCGAGCAGCCGACGGAAGCTCCCGCAGAACCCGAAGCGCCCGAAGTAACGGAAACGCCGTCGGAATTCCTGTGGGATAATTTTGACGATCGTGATCCGAACAACAAGCCGGAGCTCGGACCGAACGGCGTCAACATCTGGTGGGACAACTGGGCAAACCTTCGCGCCAAGAACGAAGACGGCGCGATCAAGCTTGACTACCGTCCCAAAGCATATGATCCCGAAGACTACGAAACCGAAGAAGAATACTTCGCCGCAGCAGGCGACTGGATGGGCAACTGGGGTGAAGCGGTCAACATGTGGGCGCTTGACGGGATCTCCTGGTGCAAATACCTGACCATCCGCATCAAGGGCGAAGCGGGCGGTGAAGAAACCTCCCTGATTATGGACTGGCATCCGGAAGACAGCAAGTTCTTTGCGGCGCGCTTCTCCGATCTGGTGCTTGCGGACGGCAGCCACCCGGTCATCACCGCCGAGTGGCAGGATCTCGTGATCGACCTCGAAGCGTCCGGCTTCCCGGGCATGACGAACGCGTTCCACATCCGCGCATTCGCGCCCTGCGTGATCTGGATCGACGAGATCGTGTTCTCCGAGCCGATCGCACCGATCGATGCGACCAGCGCAGAGACGATCCTCGCGGGTATGACGGTTCCCGAGACCGGCAAGCCGGCAGACCTTCCGATCAAGGAGTACCTCGGCGTTGCGGACAATGCGGAAGCATCCGTAGAAATCGCGTACCTGTGGGACAATTTTGACGATCGTGACCCGAACAACAAGCCGGAACTCGGACCGAACGGCGTGAACATCTGGTGGGACAACTGGGCGAACCTGCGCGGCAAGAACGAAGACGGCGCGATCAAGCTCGACTACCGTCCCAAAGAGTATGATCCGGAGGACTACGAGACCGAAGAAGAGTACTTTGCGCATGCAGGCGACTGGATGGGCAACTGGGGCGAAGCCGTCAACATGTGGGCGCTCGAAGGCATCTCCTACTGCAAGTACCTCGTGATCCGTGTCAAGGGCGAGGTCGGCGGTGAAGAAGCCAAGCTGATCATGGACTGGCATCCGGAAGACGCGAAGTTCTATGCGGCTCGCTTCTCCGACCTGGTGCTCGCCGATGGTACGCATCCGGCCATCACGACCGAGTGGCAGACCCTTGTGATCGACCTTGAAGCATCCGGCTTCCCGGGCATGACGAACGCGTTCCACATCCGTGCGTTCGCGCCCTGCGTGATCTGGGTCGATGAGATCGGCTTTGCGGAGCCGGTCGCGCCGATCGATCCCGCAGACGTGCTTGCGGGCATGACGCTGCCGGAGACCGGCAAACCCGGCGATCTGCCGATCAGGGATTATCTTGCGGAGCTCGTGACCGAATAAACAGCGGAAGCGACGGAGGGAGGTGGCTTCACGCCGCCTCCCTTTTTCTCTGAATCATCAACAACGGCGAACGTTTCTCACACGAAATCCGGAAGATTTCACGAAAAAGCACTTGATACAAAACCGGAAACAGTGGTATTCTGTTAACCGAGAGTTAAGGAGTCGGAAATATGGTCACTTTGAAGGATATCGCAGCCGAAGCATGCGTCAGTATCACCACCGTATCGAATGTCGTACACAATCGCAGCAGCCGCGTTTCGCCGGAGCTCGTACAGAAGATCCGCGAGATCATCGATCGGGAGCATTACGTTCCGAGCATGACGGCGCGCACGCTGGTCAACGACGAGTCGTACATCATCGGCGTGGTCACGCATATGACGCCGCAGAACATCGGCAGCACGATGAGCGACCCGTTTCTCGGAACCTTTGTAGAGGGCATTGAGCACCGCACGCGCGAGGAAGGCTACTTTCTGATGATCCGGTCGGTTGAGGACGCGCAGGCACTGGAATCGCTGCGCAGAAGCTGGAAGCTCTCCGGCGTGATTCTGACCGGCGTTTTTGCGGACGAGTTCTTTGCGGGCGTACAGCATCTCGGCATTCCGTTCGTGCTGATCGACAGCTATCTCGATGCGCCGGATGTGTACAGCATCGGACTCGAGGACGAAAAAGGCGGCTATCTTGCGACGAAGCATCTGCTTGAAAACGGGCATCGGACCATTGCGTTCGCATCACCGACGGTCCGCGAAGGCGGCGTTGTGGAGAAACGCCTCAACGGGTATCGGAAAGCGCTGCACGAATACGGCGTTCCGTTCGATCCGTCCCTTGTCTTTACGCAGGAAATGTTTGTGGAGGAAGGAAAGCGTCTCGGACATCTGCTTGCCGAAAAGCCCGAGATCACCGGCATTTTTGCCTCCGCCGATATTCTTGCCGCAGGCATTATGACCGGGCTTCGGGAAAAGGGCGTGCTCGTTCCGCGCGATAAATCCATTGTGGGCTTTGATGACAACTATCTGTGCCGGCTGACAAACCCCTGCCTGACGACAATTCATCAGGATGCCGAGCAAAAGGGCGTTCTTGCGGTGGATATGCTGCTTGCACAGCTTCGGCATGAGCCGCAAAAGGATCATTCGATCATTCTTCCGGTCAGTCTCGTCGAAAGGGAAAGCGTTCGTAATCTCAACAACAAGTGAGGATTACGCATGAAACAAGGCATCATCTTCGACCTCGACGGCGTTCTGCTCTCCACCGATGAGATGCACTATACGGCGTGGAAATCGATCGCGGACGAGCTTCAGATCCCGTTCGGGCGCGAGGAAAACAACCTGCTGCGCGGCGTTTCGCGCATGGCGTCGCTCGAGATTATTCTGAACCACGGCAGCGTGTCGCTTTCCGAGGCGGAAAAGCAGGCAATTGCCGAAAAAAAGAACAGCCGGTATGTCGCGCTTTTGCAATCTTTGACGCCCGACGTGATTTCGCAGGAGGTGCGCGACACGCTGACGGCGCTGCGTGCACGCGGCGTGAAGCTTGCTGTCGGCAGTTCAAGCAAGAATGCAAAGCGCATTTTGGATCTTACCGACTTGAACCGATACTTCGACGCGGTTTCGGACGGGACGAATATTTCCCGTTCCAAGCCCGACCCCGAGGTGTTCCTGAAAGGCGCGGCGTTTTTGGGACTTTCTCCCGACGCCTGCGCGGTCGTCGAGGACGCGGTTGCGGGCATCGACGCGGCGAACGCGGGCGGTTTTATGAGCATCGGCATCGGCGACGCGGCGTTCTATGAAAAGGCGGACGCGAAGATCTCGCGCATCGGTGAGCTGTTGGATCTGATCTGATCAAACATGAGAGAAAAGCATCGCGGGGTATCCGCGATGCTTTTTAGATTTCCCTTACGGATTGCGCTTCGTGCGTCACTGTCACAATACAGCGCCTGCCGCGCAGCGTGATCGGAAACCGCAGCTTTGTGATTTCCTTCGGCAGATGCGGGTGCAGCGTGAGTTGTCCGTCCTGCACCGAAAGCCCGGCAAAACCGAGTACGGCGATCATCCATGCGCCGCCGTTTGCCGCAGGGTGTGTTCCGCCGATGTAGATCTCCCCCGCCCATTGTTTGCCGCCGCCGAGAAGATCGATCGATGCGGTATTGAGAAAATGTTTCCACGCAAGATCCTCCCGTCCGATGCGGCAGGCGGTCAGCGCATACATGCATGCCGAAAGACTGGAGCCGTGTTCCGTGCGCGGTTCGTAGTACGTCCAGTTTGCCGCGACGTCCCCGTCCGTATAGTCCTGTCCGAACAGCGCCATAAGCGCGATCACGTCCGCCTGTTTGATGATCTGTGTCGTTCCCGCAACGCCGTGATCGCCGCCCCAGTATTCACGCGGATTCACAAGCCGTCCGCGTACCGTTTCAAGCGAACAATCCTCCAGATCGAAATATCCGTCAAACTGCTCGATCACGCCGTCGCGTACTCGCGGTGCGCGCAGTCGATCGACAGCCGGTTTCAGCAGTGCCCAATCCGAATGATAATCGAGCCGATCGAGGAGCGCTTTGAATTGTTCCGGTTCATCCGAAAAAACCTGCTCCAACCGAAGCGCATTTTCCCAGCAATACCGGATCATGCGATTGGTAAACGCGTTGTTTGTGACGCGTTCATGGTATTCATCGGGACCGATCACGTCGGAAAAATCGATCGCGTTGCCGTCCAGGTGTGTGCTCGCACGGCTCAGATAGAAACGCGCGCACTCCAGTATGACCTCCGCGCCGCCCTGCATGAGAAGCGTACGATCTCCCGTGATCCGGTAATATTCCCAAAGCGCGTAGGCAATGTCGCCGCTGATATGAATCTGCTTGTCCCGAAAATACGTGCGCACGGGGCGATGCGTAAAGACGTCCACCACGTTGAAATCCGTGCAGCCCTCCGCGCCGCCCTCCTGACTTTCCCACGCATAGAACGCGCCGCGATAACCGTATTCGCGCGCCTTTTTCCGTGCGCCGGGAAGCGTTTCGATCCGGTAGCGCAGAAGCGACGCCGCGATTTCCGGCTGTGTATAGACGAACATCGGGAACAGAAAGATTTCCGAATCCCAAAAGACCGCGCCCTTATAGGTCTGTCCCGAAAGCCCCCGCGCCGGAACGGAGAGATTGTCGGCATGGCGCGGCGCAATGCTGTTGAGATAATACTGGCTTGCCGCGAGCGCAAGCGCCGCCTCCGCGTCTCCTTCGAGATCGACTCCGCTTCGTTTCCAGACCGTGTCCCATGCGTCTGTATGCGCCTTTCGGCAAGCCGGATACCCCAAAGCTTTTGCCTCCCTGCAAAGCGCCGCGCTGTGTTCGGCGGGAGACGGAACGTCCAGTCCGGTACAGACGGTCGAAAAGATCGAAACCGTCACTGTTTCCCCGGCATGGACCGAGAAGCACAGATCGCGATAAACGCCCTTGTCCGTGATTCGAAAGATCTCTTCCGTCGAAACCGACGCCGATACCGTCTGCGAAACCGCAACCGGGATTTTCAGCTCTCCGGTTGTCGCTTCGCACAGCAGCGTTTCACCGGTCGTATAGCGGAAATCAAACAGATGCGGGCCGTTCAGGTCCCAAAGATCGGTAGAAATGCCGGTGGAAAGAACCGCGTTCCCGTCCTCTGAAAAGCGCAGCGTAAGCAGCGCTGCCAGAAGATGCGGTTCCGAGAGCGACGCGATCCGCTCGGCGTTCAGTTGAACCGCGTCGAAATCCGTCTCCCGCAGGAATACGCCTTGCCTGTAATCGATCGAAAGCGTATGCGATCGCGGCTCGGTTTCTCCGAGTGCCGCCGGCTGCCCGTTGAAGCTGAGCCTTGCATACAGTCCCATCGGCGCATTGACCGGCTCACGCCACCGATCCCGATAACGGTCGTAAACCCCCGCAAGATTGACTGCCGGAAGCTGCGTGCTGTCCGCTTCCGCCACTGTTCCGCGCACGCCGAGATAACCGTTTGCAAGCAGAAACCGGTTGCCGTCCTGCACGACGGATGTTTTGTCATATCCGACTTTGGTAAAGACGCAATCGCTCATCGCACTTCGGACGCGGCTTATTCATACCGTTTGCAGACGGGTTCGTTTTTTTCGGCGGACTCAGCGTCGAACCAGATCAGGTTGTTGCCGGTCTCCTTGTCAAAGAGCTGGATCAGCTCCGGCTGCGTGCTGAAGCTGACCGTCGCGCCCATCGAAACGTCGGTCTCGAGACCGACCGTCGGGATGACCATGACGACCTCGTCGTCGCCGGACTTCGCGTGGATGTTGTACTCGCTGCCCATCATCTCGGAGACTTCGATCTCGGCTTTCAGTTCGCCTTCGCCGACCGAGATGTGCTGCGGACGGATGCCGCACACGATGTCGCACGGCTGTACGTTGTTTTCTTTCAACGCTTTCTGTTGGAACGCGGAAAGCTCAAACCGCACGCCGCGGATCTCCGCATAGTACAGACCGTTCTCGTACCGCAGTCTGCAGTTGTCGAAGAAGTTCATCACCGGCATGCCGATGAAACCCGCCACGAACAGGTTGACCGGCTTGTTGAACACCTCCTGCGGGGTGCCGATCTGGTTCACAAGACCGTCCTTCATGATCACGATGCGATCCCCGAGCGTCATTGCCTCGGTCTGGTCGTGCGTCACGTACATGAACGTCGTGTTGATGCGCTTCCGGAGCTTGATGATCTCCGCACGCATCTGGTTTCTGAGCTTTGCGTCCAGGTTGCTGAGCGGTTCGTCCATCAGGAACACCTTCGGATCGCGGACCATGGCTCTGCCGATCGCGACACGCTGCCGCTGACCGCCGGACAGCGCCTTCGGCTTGCGCTTCAGGTATTCCGTGATGTCGAGGATCGCCGCGACTTCCCTGACCTTTTTGTCGATTTCCGCCTTCGGAACCTTTCTGAGCTTCAGCGCGAACGCCATGTTCTCGTACACGGTCATGTGCGGATACAGCGCGTAGCTCTGGAAGACCATCGCGATGTCTCTGTCCTTCGGCGCAACGTCGTTGACGAGCTTGCCGTCAATGTACAGCTCGCCGTCGCTGATCTCTTCAAGACCCGCCACCATGCGGAGCGTCGTCGATTTGCCGCAGCCGGACGGACCGACCAGGACGATGAATTCCTTGTCCTTGATATCGAGATTCACGTCGTGGACCGCGGTCACCTTGTTGTCGTACACCTTCTTGAGATTCTTCAATACTACTTCGGACATACCGGTTTCCTCCTGAAAAATGTATGTATGAAAAGGAGCTGATTATTGCATCGAAACGGCAAATTCACAATCCGTCAGCGTTACCGTTTCGTCGTAGACGCGAACCGGAAGCGGCTCGCCCGCCGAAAGGCGGAAGATTGTCTTTTCACGTGTCATCCGCACCTCGATCACGCAACCGCGATAGGTCAGCGAGAATCGCAGCGCATTCCACCGATCCGGCAGCCGCGGCGCAAAGCGCAGCAGATCGTCGTCGCTTCGAAGTCCGGCAAAGCCGTAAACAATGTTCGCCCACGCCATGGCAATGCTCGTGATGTGCAGCCCTTCACGCGTGTTGCGATTGTAATCGTCCAGATCAAGCCGCGTCGCAAAGCCGAACAGGTCCATTGCTTCCTCCATCTGCCCGAGCTCCGCCGCAAGGATCGAGTGGATCGCGGGAGAAAGAGATGATTCGTGGATCGTGCGCGGCTGATAATAAGCGTAATTCCTGCGTTTGACCGCTTCGGAAAACGACGAATTATAGAGATAGAGCATCATCAGCACGTCCGGCTGCTTGATCATGTCGGTGCGATAGATGCGATCATACGACCAGTGCTCATACAGGGGAAACTCGCTCTGGGGCACGGCGGCGATGTCCGTGTGGGGCAGGTCGAAGAACCCGTCGTGCTGCTCGATGAGGCCGGTCTCGTCCTGGGGCAGGAACATGTTCTCGGCCACGTGACGCCAGTCGGCCAGCTCGCTGCCGTCCAGAGACGTTTTTTTTGCCAAAGCGTCGTATTCCGCCGGCCGTTCCGCCTGCATGCGATCCAGCGCGTCGGCGGCGTATTCCAGCGTGCGTTTGCCCA
>CAMYWS010000010.1 GCA_947302865.1 uncultured Clostridia bacterium | reverse complement strand
ACCGGTAAACCTCTACGGAACCCCGCCACTATGGCGGGGTTTTCGGATACAAAAACCGCCGCGAACGATGCGACGTCCGCGGCGACGTGGTACGAGTAGATATAACTGACTCAGCAGCGAACGATCATATTCTTATATTTCTTTCTATTCTACAGTTGAAAAAGATACCCTGTGCTTGTATCAGTGTGTCTTTTCAGTATTGTTCTCAGTTCCCGCCCCGGAGTCTGCTGAACAGCGCAAGGGCGGCGGCAATGACAATGACGGAGACGATGACGATGATCGCGGGGCGTGAGAGTGTTCCCTTTGTCCAAAGGATGATAAAATACACGATCCCGACAATCGCCGCAACAGCGAACAGGATCGTCAGAATCAAAAGGATGATTCCGAGCTTGGTGTTCTTTTCGTCCTCGCGGTGAATAAGCTCCCTGTGCCGTTCCATCCTGTCCTGCAGTTCGGAAAGCCGCTTTTCACATTCCGCCTGCTTCTCCTTTGTGCCGGAAACGAACGGGACCGATGCAAACAGCCGGAGCGCGTCATGATACCCGGCAACAGTGTTCTGCCGCATCAGGCGCTCGGCGTCGCGCACGATCCCGCCGTACTTTTGTACGTCCTCCGGATCGGCATCAAACGTTCTTTGACACGCCTCGCAGACCGCAAGCCCGGATTCGATCACAATATTCAGTTTTCCCCCGCAAATCGGGCAGGTGTGTGGATTCACTGCTAATACTCCGATCAATCCTTATTGTAAGCCTTCAGTTCCGCATTGGCTTTTGCGATCTGCCGATCCATTTCGGCGATCTGCGTCTCAAGTTCCTTGCGCCGCTTGCCGGTAAACAGCCCCTTTAGGTTGGCAAGTTCATTCCGTGCCGCCTCCCTTTTTTCTGCAGAGCGCTTTTTCCTTCGATTGACACCCTACCGTTCCGGCAGCTTGATGTTATTCCAGTCAGAAATGCTGCATTGACCGTTATGATTATCGCCGACCGCCACGACCGTGCCGTCTGATTTAAGGCCGACCGTAAAAGAAGCCCCAAAACAGACGCATGCAGCGATCGCAACGATATCCGTCCAGCCGGAAACGTCACATTGACCACAGTAATTCCAGCCGGTCGCCACGACCGTGCCGTCCGATTTCAGCCCGACTGTGTGATTATTCCCCGCCGCGATCGCAACGATATCCGTCCAGCCGGAAACATCGCATTGACCGTAGCCATTATGGCCTGTCGCAACGATCGTTCCGTCTGACTTGAGACCGATTGTATGCCATTCGCCCGCCGCGATCGCAACGATGTCCGTCCAGCCGGAAACGTCGCAATGGCCACGATATCGCTTTTGATTTCTATCCTTTGATGCAACGACCGTGCCGTCCGATTTCAGCCCGACTGTGTGAAGATTCCCCGCCGCGATCGCAACGATATCCGTCCAGTCGGAAACGTTGCATTGACCATAATCATGGTTTTGATCACCGTCCTTTGATGCAACGACTGTGCCGTCCAATCGGAGACCAACTGTGTGGACAGCGCCTGCCGCGATCGCAACGATATCCGTCCAGCCGAACACTTCGCATTGACCGCAATAATACTCTTGATCTCCTGTATACTTTGTCGCAACGACCGTGCCGTCCAATCGGAGACCAACTGTATGTACATTGCCCGCCGTAATCTCCACGATATCTGTCCAGTTGGATACATCGCATTGACCGCTTTTATTACTGCCCGTCGCAACGACCGTACCATCGGCTCTAAGGCCGACTGTGTGCGCCTTCCCTACCGCAATCGTTTTTCTGACTGCAACTTGATCCCAGCTTTTTTTCAAATAAGATGCGCTGTCTGAATACCCTTTCGATGCCATAAACAAAGCGATTGCATCTTTATACTCTCCGGCCATGTAAAAGTTTCTTGCTTTACTATAGCACTTCATTTGGTACAGTCTCGTTTTGCACTTTGTAATGGTCGTATCGCACTCTTCAATTCTGGCATTCAGTTCTTTGCGGCGACCTCCTGTAAACAGCCCTTTCAGATTGGAGAGCTCCGTTTGACACGATTGCTTCTCCTTTTCCGCATCGGAAATCTGTCGGTTCATGTCATCAATGGCTTCTGTGCATTTACGCTCGATCTCCTGCCTTTTCCGCGTTATCTCTTCGATCCGCTGTTTGCAGGTAGCAATTTGTGCATCCGCATCGCGCCATCCGGAAATGTTCTGCAGCTTTTCGATTGCCGATTGATACCTGCTGATGACTTTGTTTTCTGTGATGTCGGCACCCTCGTTTTGCGCACGCGTTACCTCCTGCATGAGCGACACGGCTTCCCGATAAATACCGTCCTTGCGTATACCCTCCACCAGTTCGTCGCATTCCCTGCGCTTGTCCGCTGCGTCCCTGTGATCCGGAATGGATCCGAACAGTTCCGCTGCGTTCCGATAGCTCTGCTCTTTCTCCTTACGCATCTCTGCAAGCGCGCTCTGATAGATCCCCTCCTTGCGGGTGGTCTCCGCGAGGTCCGGGCACTGCGCTTTCAGCACGTCCGCGTCCTTATATCCGGGAATGCCGGAAAGCAGTTCCTCCGCTTTTTGATATCCCTGCTCGGTCTCTTCGCGCATTTCCGCAAGCGCGTTCTGATAGATTTCCTCCTTGCGCTCGGTTTCGTTGCGGTCATTGATGAAAGCGACGTCGTTCATCAGCTTCTTTTTCAGCGCATCGTCGCCAAATCGAATCGCCTTCTGATAATTGTTCCGGTTGTCGAACGGAAACGGTTTGTTTTTCAGATTGTCGCGGCCCCTGACGTGCAGCTCCGCCATCAGCTTGCCGAGATATGCTTCCGCGTTTTCGGGGTCAAGATCGAGAACCTTCTCGCAGTATTCATCTGCGCTCTGCCAGTTACTGTCCTCCAGGAACATAAATGCACGGCGAAGCAGCGGCGCGGTATTGGTCTGCGCCGCCTGCTGCACGACCGTTTCGCGGATGGTCGTCGGCTTCGGCTCGTCGGTTCTGACGATCTTTTTGATCCCGCGGATCAGATCCTGCATAAAACCGAGCTTACTCATATCCTGCGCCTGCAGATGCGAAAACTCCTCCGGCAGATCGTACGGGTCCATGTCGCGGTACGCGGGGATCAGCGTCTTCTTCGCGCCCGTCTTGATCAGCGCAAGGTAGCGGCTCCACTCGTTTTTCACCCAGACGGCGTTGAAATGCTCCGGTTTCGTGCCGAGCACGACCATCGCCTTTGCGGAGTTCAGCGCGGCGAAGATGTACGGCTCGTATGCCGTGCCGAGCTTGTCCTCCAGCGTAATGCGCGAGAAGAAGACCTTGAAGCCCTCGTTGGTCAGCTGATGATAGAGATCGGTGGCAAGCACAGAATCCGGCGTGCGGCGGCCGTTTGCGTCCGTCTCCTTATAGCAGATGAAGACGTCGAACGGTTCCTCCTTGGCGCTGATTTCGAGGATGCCCTTCTGGATCTCGTTGATCGTTTTTGCCTCGTCCTCATAGATCGAGCGCTGCAGGGCGTCCGCGTTTTTCAGTGCGGATTTATAGTCCTCGTCATCGAAGATCGAGGTGAACTGTGCGCGGTTGACCGTTGGAACGCGGCGATGCGTCGCGGGATCCTCGACGTACTCGATGCCGTAGCGGCAGAGCACGATCGACCAGTATGCCTCGGCATCGGTCGGATCCTCGTTCAGAATGCTCTCGTAGATCGACATGGCCTTGTCGAACTCGTTGTTCCGGCGAAAATGGTTCGCGCGGTCGTACAGGTTCGTCTTGCGATCGGAATCGAGCCGCGGCAGCGTTTGCTTCGTTCCGCAGCTGTCGCACACGCCGATCGTATCGCCTTCGTTGAATTCAATCGTGCCTCCGCACATTTTGCATTTGAAGATTGCCATGCCTTGCCCTCCTCACAGTTTTACGTGTGCTTTTGCCCTCGTTATGCATTTTCCGCTTCCAATTCCTGATAATGCCGAACCTCATTCTGTATCTTTCCGAGCATTTCCTTCTGATACTCGATGCGCCTTTCCAATTCTTGGCGGCGCTTCCCGGTAAACAGACCTTTTAGATTTGCAAGCTCTGTCTTCAACTGATTCAGATTTTGCTCGGCTTCTTTCAGTCGTTTCATTCTGTTTGCTTTGATTTTCGTTCTCTGTTCTTCCTCAATGGTTTCAAATCGGTCGAACAGTTTCCAATTGTACGTTTTAGTTCCCTCCGATTCACTTGTCGAGACGACCGTTCCATCCCGTTTCAATCCGACTGTGATGCTATAGCTGGCTACAATTGCTACGATATCTTCCCAGTCACTGACGTTACACTGGTTATAATCCGGGGAATGAATATCAATACCGGCAAATATTGCACTTTTTTTATACGGCGGAATGCGCGTCGCGCAAACTGTTCCGTTTTCTCTTAAACCAACAGTGTGATTATGAGCTGCGGAAATTGCCACAATATTTCGCCACGAAGAAACATCGCATTGGTTTTTCTTTAAATACTCCGATCCTAAATAATGTGCGACAACTGTACCGTCGACCGTCAGTCCCACTATATGGCTTTCTCCTGCCTCGATTGATACAATTTCCGACCATCGGCTCACTTCTTTGACCTCGGGTGTGCAAACGACCGTTCCATTCTCTTTCAACCCAAACGTATATTTGCTTGTAGCCGCAATGTCAACGATGCCTTTCCAATCTGAAACATTGCACTGTCCATTATCGTTATTCCCGGTCGCTACAACTGTCCCGTCCGCTTTTAGTCCGACAGTATGATCTGAGCGGGATGATACTTTTTTGATCGTTCTCCACTCAGGAGCCGAGTTTCCTATGACAGTCCCGTCTGCTTTCAATGCCAATCCCATGCCATAACCGTTCCCAAAAATTGACACAATCCCCTGCCAATCGGGACTGTTCTCTCTGCCGCAAACGGTTCCGTCAGTCCGTAATCCAACCGCATCGTCGCCCGCATTACTGATCAGTCTCGCCGCAGCAAACAGTGGGGCAAGTTCTGCGCGCTTCTTTATGCATCGCTCTTTATCCTTTTCCTTAACCGTTTTGATTCTCGCGGTATACTGCTGTGCAAACTCTGTTTCTTTCTTTCGATGTTCATTTTCCACCTTGCGGGCTTTATCTTTTGCCTCGACCTTATACCCTTCAATTCGCTGCTTCAGCTCCGGTGCAGCGTATTTCATGACTTTCTGGAAATCCTTCTCCTGAAAATCCGATTCTTTCAGCAACGGCCGCGCTTCCACCGACAGAACATAATACTTCAAATACTTGTCAATCTCTGACGGATCAACAAAGTAGACAGAATCAATGATTTTAAGACGTTTTGCCTTTGTCTCCTCCTGCAGATCTCTTACACTTTGTTTTCTCACAATGATGCTCAAAGAAGAAAGATCGGTTTCTCTATGAAGCTTATGCGCTGCAAGGAACTTAATCAAATATGCCTCGGCGCATTCGGGATCCATATCCAGCACCTGATTGCCGTATCGAACCGCTTCGTCCCAATCTCCGTCCTCGAGCAGCAGATTAGCGCGTTTGATCAGAGCATCCTTATTCGCCTGCGAATCGACCTGCACCTTGCCGGTGACTTCGACCGTGCCTTCGACCTTGACCGTGCCCTGAATCTGCTGAATCTTCTCCTTGACCCAGGTGGTATCGTATTCCATGCCGCAGGAATCGCACTCATAAATGCCGCCGGCTTTACCGATCAGCTTCCCGCCGCAGATCTCACATTGCAGTTTTGTTGCCATGGTTTACTCCTTATTTCCCGATCTTTGCGATGCGATTGCGTTCGGAAAGGGTGTTCTTCATGGATGCACAGAGCGCAGCGGCGGTCTCGGTATCGTTTGCGACGATCGCCTTTTCAAGCTCGGATAACGTCGATTCGAGCGTGCGTTCCGCTGCTGCCGTCGCTTCAATAGACACCGGATCGGCATAGCGCAGTTCCTCGGCAAGTGCCGATACTGACTTTTTCAGAGTCGGATCGGCGCAGCGGTCGGCAAGCGACGCAACCGACGCCTGCAGGGTGCGCATGGCGGTTGTGTTGACCTTGACCGTCTTTTCCTGCCGTTCGATCTCGTCGCGCGCGGCGTCCGTGGCGATCACGCCGAGCAGACCTGCCGCAAGCACCAGCACAGAGATCACGACCGGAATCCATGCGGGGCATTTGACAAACGCAAGCGCGAAGAACAGAACGGTGACGATCATCTGCGCGATCAGATAGATCACGCCGACGCGCGCGATCGGGAAGCCGTAGAACTTGCTTTTGACGGTCTCGCCGTTACGGAACGCAAGCAGCAGAATCGGGATCTGCAGTAGGATCGCAACAAGCCCGAACGCCCAAGCCGCCCAGAAACAGCCGTTTTTCGGGAACGGAATCACGAATGCAAGGATGTTATACACGACAAGGATGATTGCAAAAAGGGCGATCCCCCGGATCTGTTTCTTTTCGAGCTTCATGGTTTATTCCCCCTTCTTTTTGCCGCAGTTCGGGCAGAAGTTAAACGTGATATTCTTGATGCCGCAATCGGGACAGTCCCATGTTGCTGGCGCTTCCGGCTTCTTTTTGCCGCAGTTCGGGCAGAAGTTAAAATTGATGTTCTTCATGCCGCAGTCCGGGCAGTCCCACCCCTTGTTCGCTTCCGGCTTTTTCGTGCCGCAATCGGGGCAGAAGTTGAACGTGATGCCGGTCTTGCCGCAGTTCGGGCAGATCCATCCGGATTCCGGCGCGGGCTTCGGCTTGCCGCAGTTCGGACAGAACTTGAACGTGATGCCCTTCGTGCCGCACATGCAGTCCCAACCGTCGCCAGGCGCTGCGGGCTGTGCCGGTTGATTGGCACCCTGCGGCTGCATATTGCCGAACATGCTGCCGATCTGCGGCGCGATCGTGCTTGCCGCCGCCATGCCGACGCCGAGACCAAGCATATCCCCGACGATGCTGCTTCCGCCGCCGCCTGCCGAGATCGCCGGTCCCATGTTGCCGATGCCCTCGGCATACGCTTTCTGCACCTCGGCCTGCAGGACGTCTTTCTGACTGTAGCCCTTTGCCGCCATGATCTCGGCCTCGGTCAGACCCTGCATACGTTGCGCCTGCGCCTCCGCCTGCGCCGCGATCACCCTGCGCTCGGCCTCGCGCCGCGCGACCTCGGTCTCGGTCGTCTGGCGCTCCAGTTCTGCCTGCCTGCGTGCCGCTTCGATCGCCGCCTTGCTCTGCTCCTCGGCGGTGCGGTACTGCGCCTGACTCTGCGCCTGTACGGTTTTAACCGTCGCTTCGGCCTGGATCACGCGCGTCTGCAGCACGATCGTGTGAAGCTCGCGAATGCGCTTGAAGTTCGGATCGCTCTCCGGCAGCACGACGCTCGTCACATAGAACTGCGGCACGGCAAGGCCGTATTCCGCAAAGCCCTCGTTGACCTTTTCATGCAGCTTTGCGGAGATCAGCTCGAGCTTTTCATCGACCTCAAGGATGTCGATCTCGTTGTTCTTGATGACCGCACCGAGATTCGCTTTGACCGCGCTCGTGATCATCGGACGGAACGACGCCTGCAGCGACTTCGTGAAGCCCGGTCCGTCCTCCCACGCGATGCCGCTTGTGGTGCCGACGAGCTTGACCAGGAGCTTTCTCGAATTTTCAACCATCAGGTTCATTTCGCCCGATGCGCCGATTTCCAGAGGCGTGCCGGTCAGCGGGTCAATGAAGCGCACCTTATCTGGCGTGCCCCACTTCATGCCCATCTGCACGGTCTTGTTGATGAAGTAGACCTCGGAATGGAATGTTTTCTCGGAATCGGTCGGCAGTTTGTAGACCTTTTCGAGCATCGGAAGCTGCTGCGTTTCGAGCGTATAGCGACCCGGTCCGAACAGGTCAAGCGCCTGTCCGTCCTTGAAGAAGATCGCTTCCTGCGATTCATGCACGATCAACTGCGAGCCGAGGTTGAAGTCCTCGATCGGGTGCTTCCACACGAACGTGTTGTTGTCGCCCTCATACTTGATGATGCTCGCAATCCCTTCCTTGCTGATGCGGGCCTTCTCTGCACGTTCGACGACGTTGTTGTCGAAATCGCAGACCGGGCAGACATAGCGCGACGCGCCGCGTGATGCGCGCAGCTCGATCCCGCATTGCGCGCAGGTAAAGGTGACGGTTTTGTCCTGTTCCGCCATGGTGTTGATCGGCTCGTGGCAGACCGGGCATTTTGCGTCCGCGCCTTTCGACTGGTCAAACACGACGTCGTTGCCGCAGTGCGGGCACTTGCGGCTCGATAACTTATCCGTGCGCACGTTGATCACGTTCCCGCACGAACATTCGATTCTCTTCTTCGCAAAGAATCCGGTCTTTGCTTCTGCGTACTTTCCGCACCGCGGACATTCGATAACAAATTTAGACATTGCGCTGTTCCTCCGCTGTTGTTATTTCTTTAAGAAATGCAATCGCATTTTGATACTTTTCACGATACGTCCGACCTTCTGTCCGATGTATTTCAACGTCCATTGCATTTAGCACTTTTTCCTTTGCTTCGTCAGCTTTTGTACGTTTTCCAATAGGTATTGTGTCGATATAAATCAGTCGGTTACGAATCAGGTTCGGATATTGCTCTTTCAATTTTCTTCGATATGTGATCAGCCACCATACATCCTCTTCCGAAGGATCGACTCCAAAGCCGAGGAAAATGATATTATTTCTAAAGAAATCATAGTACCATGCCTCATCCGCCTGTTCGATCCCAGTCAATACATCATGTAGATGAAACTTACTCGTTTTATCAGGTGTTTCGGTACTCTTCACCAATCTGCTTCGCATTTTCTCCAGCATTCCCGCGTATTGCTCAAAGCCCAAACAAATGGAATTCGGATATCGGCATTCGCCGTGGATATGATAAATTGCTTTATCTGCAATTCGCTGCTTTCTATAAAAGCTGTACACACGTTCTTTGGTCGTTTGAACGGGCACAAATCGTTTATCAACGCTCAATTCAAGCGAATAATCATAGTTGGTTGTAAAAATGGTTTTGATGGGCAGCTCCATGATCTGTCTATGAACCGAATTCGACTTCCCGATGATCTCCTTTGCCTTTTCCTGTGTTCTTTCGGCAACAGCGCGCTTGATCTTGATGCTGCGTTCCTCCGCGACGGTGTCGATATACTCGTAGCGAAGCGTCATGCCAAGTTCATCCGAGATAAGCTTTGTATCTTCGTTGCTGATTTCCTTCAGCAAATCATCCCATGAAATCGCCGTTTTGTCTGCGCGGTTGACTCCGTTCCCGACAAAAAGCGTTACGTTCTTCTCTGCCATAATAGTCTCTCCTATTTCAATTCTCTGTACCGAGGTTGATCCACATTGCAGGACGGACGGCGATCTGACGATTGACATCGTCACCGCCTTCAACGACGGTCCCCTCACAGCCGACATCCGCAGCGCGGGCGGAACTGGTACCGGGTGAACGCAGCCACCACCAACAGGCATTGAGGTGTTTAAATGCGCCTTTTGCATAGCAGTGTGGGGTCCCTTGACATTTACGATATATGTCGATAAAGAAGTACTTTTTAACCTCTTTGATGCTGAGAAGGAATACTTTATCCGTTGTATAGTTGCCGGGAGATACGCTGTACGGCGGATTCTTATCCGGAGTGACTTTTGTACTGAGTATGCTGTTTTGTTCCACAGAGCTGAACGCAGCATTCAGGAACGTCTCATTCAGCCATTTACGCAGAGAACAGGTTTCCCATGTTACGTTTTTATATAACGTATTGTACGGCACACAATCGAGCGCATATTTACTGATAATCAGCACGCGTCCGTTCTCCCGCGCAAGCACCTGCCACTCGATCGGTTCTGGGCGTCCGTTTTCCTTCTGAATATATCTGCCAAATGCAATCGAGTCAGGTTGCATCAACGGATAGAGCGAAGCGTTTACGGCACGGGTTATATTTGCTTCACTCAGATAGATGCGCAGCGCTTCTTCAAAACTGTACTCAATGTCAGCGTTTGCAATCTGTGTCTCAAGATCAGCAGCGTTCCTTTTCGCCTCGCAAAGATCACGCTCGACATCTGCGAGCGCAGCGTAATGATCGATGGCATTTTGCTTCTGATCGATCCGGGCAGGGAGATTGATTTTCTTTGCTGAGAGAATTGAAAGCTCCACGTCGATGCGTTTTTTCTCCTTGCCTGCGAAAACGCCGAGCCGCGAACGTTGTTCGGTAAGCTGCTTTTCTTGTGAAACAGTCTCGGTAAGCTCGCTTTGCAGAGATCGTATCTGTGCTTGCGTTGCATTGAAAACGGATAAAATTTGCTCAAGATGCTCTGTCTTCGCGTTTGCCGCAGCAAGTCTTTCCTTGAGGGTAGGACCGGCTTTTGTCTCGCTATTCTTTAAGGCGTGTGTCACTGCTGACACTTTCTTTTTTGCTTCTTCGGCTTTTTGTTCTGCAAGCTTTCTTTGTTCTTCCAACGCATCGATGCTGTCAAACAACTTCCAATCGGTAACCTTGCATCCGGGTTCATATACTTTTCCATCCGTTATAACCGTTCCGTCTGCTTTGACACCGACTATATGGCCTTCACCGGCCGCAATCGCCACAATATCTCGCCAGCCGACCATTTCTTGGCATTTTCCACTGTAACCCAACTCAATCTTCACAACAGTACCGTCAGCGCATAATCCTACCGCATATGAAGAACTGCTCAATGTGAGTGCTATGGCAATGATGTCCTTTAATTGAGGAACTTGTATTTCCGCATTAGTTGTTTTGTTAAATGAACCTGCTGTTCTGACAACGGTTCCATCCTTTTTCAATCCAATGGTATAAAAGGCATTTGCAGCAACTGCGGTAATATCCTTCCATTCACTTACATTACACTGACCATGTGTATTATCACCGACTGCAACGACGGTTCCGTCCGTTTTCAATCCGACCGTGTGATGGCTTCCTCCTGTCACAACCTGGATAATATCCTTCCATTCAGAAGTGTTGCATTGCCCGTATTTATTATCTCCGACCGCAACGACGGTTCCGTCTTTTCTTAGTCCTGCTGTATGAAAGCACCCCGCTGAAACACAAACGATATCATTCCACCCCTTCACATTACTCATCCCGGACATGCCGCTTCCTGCTGTAACAACTGTACCGTCCGATTTCAAGCCGACCGAATGATAAAGTCCTGCCGAAATCGCGACAATTTCTGTCCAGTTGGAAACATTACAGCGGCCGTCTTTGTTTTTTCCTTCCGCTGCGACCGTACCGTCCGCCTTTACCCCATATGTACACCAATCATGCGCTGCAATCCTATTTCTAACAAGCAGATTCGCCCGTTGAAAGAAAGATCGTTTTGAACTGCTGAGTTTTACAATACTGGACTTGCAATCAATTGCACGCTGTTCCGAATCCTTGTATGTGCGTAATCTTTCAAAAAGTGTCTCAGCTTCCCTTAACGACAGCAGTGTGCCTTCCTCTGCCTTTTTGCACGCTGCCTGATATTCGTTTTCTATACGCCTTGCTTCAACACTGTTACAGATATCTGACAATTCAGCCTTCAGTTTTTCATCGCCATATTCAAATGCTTTTTTATAATTTTTTTGGAGTTTGAGAATATTTGCTGAAATCCCGATATCCTTAAGTTTTTCACGATTCTTTATCTTCTTTTCCGCTAGCAACTTCCCAAGATACGCTTCTCCGCATTCGGGATCGATGTTCAGCACCTGTTCCAGAAGCTCGTCGGCTTTTGCCCAATTTGATTCTTCAAGCATCATAAATGCGCGCTTCAGCAGTGACGCAACTGTACTGCCTTGCGCAGTGGGAACCTGCTGCACGACAACCGTTTCTCTGACGATTTCCTTCACCTGTTCGGGCTTCTGCCGCGGAAGGATCTTTTCGATCCCGCGCAGAAGATCCTGAATCGCGCCGACCTTGCCCATATCCTGCGCCTGCAGGCGCTTGAATTCCTGCGGCGTGTCGTAGGCGTCGACATCCTTATAGCATGGGATCAGCGTTTTCTTCTCGCCCTTTGCGATCAGCGCAAGGTAGCGGCTCCACTCATTCTTGACCCAGACCGCGTTGAAATAGTCGTAGTCCGTACCGAACACCAGCATGATCTTTGCCGAATGCAGCGCCGCGAAGATATAGGGCTCATATTCCTGTCCGAGCTTGTCCTCCAGTGTGATGCGCGAGAAAAATACGCGATAGCCCTTCTCCGTCAGTGCTGTATAGACGTCCTGCGCGATCACGCTGTCGATCGTGCGGCTGCCGTTCTCGTCGGTTTCCTTATAACAGATGAAAATATCGTAGGGCTGCTCCTTTGCGGAAACCTCTAAAATGCCGCTTCTGAGCCGTTCGATCTCCTTTGCTTCGGCACGATACACGGAACGGGCTAAGCTGTCCGCATACTCCATGACCATTTCAAAATTACTGTCTTCCAATACAGGATCGAACGATGAACGGTGGCACGTCGGGATCTTTTTCCCGCTTGCCGGATCGTCCACATATTCGATGCCGTATTTGCACAGCACCAGACCCCAGTACGCTTCCGCTTCCTCCGGGAACTCGGAAACGATGCTCTCATACACGTTATACGCCTTATCGAACTCGCACATTAACCGCAGGCGGTTCGCGCGCGTAAACAGCGTCAGCTTCTTTTCGTTGTCGAGCGTCGGCACGGTCTGCTTCGACCCGCAGTAATCGCACTCGCAAACGGTCTGTCCCTCAGCGACGTTCAGATCCCCGCCGCACATTTTACATTTCAGAATTGCCATGCTGCCCCCTCGTAATCAGTTCCCCAACTGTCTCAGTTCCGCTTGCAAATTGCGAATACTCTTGTCGTTGTATTCAATCGTTTCCTGCAGCTCCTTGCGTCGTTTACCGGAAAACAAACCCTTCAGATTTGCAAGTTCGGTTTCGGCGGCTTGCTTGCGCTGTTTGGCGGCGGCAAGTTGATCCGTCAGCTTTTTGCGTTTGCACTCCCATTCTTCCTGTATACGCTGCTGCAGGATCTTTTCGAACGACAGAATCCCGTCGAACAGACGTATGTCGGGTGTACAATGGTTGTACCCATTTGTGCAGGTAACGATGGTGCCGTCTTCCTTCAGCCCCGCCACCCGTTCACTGTCTGTCGCGATGGCAATGATGCCTTTCCATCCATATGCTTTTTCTTTGATCCAACCCGCGCCGCAAGCCGTCACCGTTCCGTCCGCTCTCAGGCCGACAATAAAGTCATGTCCCGCTGCGACGGCTACGATGTCCTTCATCTTTTGCAGTTCGAAATAGCTCCATGCCTTGTGAGTGTCAGCGTCATACGCGCGGCCTACCCGCGTTACCCATCCGTCTTCCCCTAATCCGATCGTTTGATCATAACCAGCATCGATCGCAACCACGTTTTTCCAACCCGATACGTTGCATTGCGAGAATTGATTGTCCCCAACAGCAAGCACGGAACCGTCTGCGCATAGTCCGAAGATATCGGAACCGCGATCGCGGATTTCCACGATGTTCTTCCAGTCAGCGGCTTCCTTGCCGACAATCTTTATGCCGACTATCTTCCCGTCCGATCGCAGGCCAAGTGAGCCTGATATTGCAACAAGGTCCCTGTAATCTGCAAATCTGTTCGCATCACCGTCAAATTTCGATGCTTCTGCGACCGTTCCGTCTTTTCTGATGCCGTATGATTCCCAACGCGAGGCGTGAACTGCAACGATGTCCTTCCAACCGGCGACCTGGCTGCGGTAAGTGGCTTCTTCTTCCTTGTCGGCTCCCCAAACGGCTACCGTTCCGTCGTCCTTCAACCCGATGATATAATAATGGCTTGTGGAGATCATCGGGATCCCGTTCAGCCGCAGCGGCTTCAGTTTCGTGCCGTCTGCCGGATCGAAATACAACAGCTTGATCACGTGCTCAAAGCTCGCCTGCACTTCCCGGATCGCTTCCGCGCATTTTTGCATCAGATTTTTCGCGTCGCGAAAGTCAGAGATTGAAGAGAACCGTTCTATGGCGGATTCATAGCCATCCCGGGAATGCGTCTCCATCTGTTCCAGCGCCTGACGGTAAATCTCCTCTTTTTGCTGCTGCTCCTGTCGATCCACATCGCTGATCATCTGCTCAACATTACGTTGGTTGATCTGCGTCAAAAGCGTTTGAACCTCCGGCGTACCGAATCGGATCGCTTTCTTATAGGAGATATCATCGTCCAGCCGGTCCGTATATTCCGGCAAACCCTCTATGCTTCTGATCTCACAACTGCTCAACAGTTTTCCGAGATACGCTTCCCCGTTCTCGGGATCGATATCAAGCACCTTTTCACAGTACTCGTCCGCATTGTCAAAGTCGCCGTCCTCCAAGAACATGAATGCGCGCTTGAGAAGCGACGCCACATTGCTGCTTCCCTGCTGCATCACGACGGTTTCCTTAACCGTTTCTTTCACCGTCTCTTTTGGTTTTGCTGCATCCAGCACCTTATTAACGCCGCGCGTCAGGTCCTGTATGAAGCCGATCTTGGACATGTCGTAGGACTGCAGGACCGACAGCGCTTCGGGCAGATCATAGGGATCCATATCACGGTAGCAGGGCAGAAGGAGCTTGCTGTGGTCCTTACGCATCAGCGAAAGGAAGCGGCTCCATTCGTTCTTGACCCAGACCGCGTTGACGTGCTCCGCCGAGGTCGTGACCACGATCATGACCTTTGCGGAGTTCAATGCCGCGAAGATGTACGGCTCGTACTCCGTGCCCGCTTTGTCCTCGAGCGTGATGCGCGAGAAGAATACCCGCCGTCCCTGCTCGGTAAGCTGATAATAAATCTCCTGCGCCATCAAGCTGTCGCGGGTGCGGCTGCCGTCGTTTTCGGATTCCTTATAGCAGATGAAGACGTCGAACGGCTCCTCGTTCTGCGAGGTCGCAAGGATCCCGCGCTGCACCTCGGCGATTTTTGCCGCGTCCTTCTGATACTGACGGCGCGTGATGCCGTCGGAATGCTCCAATGCCGCGAGGTAGTCGACGTCCTCCAAAAAACTGTCGAAGCTTGCGCGATGGCAGGTCGGAAGATACTCGAAGGTGTTCGGGTCCTCAACGTATTCGATACCGAACCGGCACAGCGCGCAACACCAATGCGCCTCTGCGTCGTTCTCATCCTCCTGCACGATGCGCTCATACACGGCAAGCGCTTTGTCGAACTCGCCCGCTCTGCGGAAATGATTGCCGCGGTTGAACATGTTCGCCCGCTGCTCGTCGTCCACCTTCGGAAAGGTCATCGTGCTGCCGCACGAGTCGCAGGTCCCAAACGTCTTGTCTGCGGACAGTTCAATATCCCCGCCGCACATTTTGCATTTCAGAATTGCCATATTTGCCCCCTCGTGATCCCTATGCATGCAAGCATTATCAGTGAAAGTCTTTTACTTGTTCCTCCGAATAAAGGTGCTGTTGTACGTTGCCTCTTCGCACATCAACCCTGCAATGGAGCTACCGTGTCCGGATAATCGGATGCAAGCAACTCCCATAACCGGGGCGAAAGCGACTGAACCTTCCGCAAATATGCAATCGACATATCGCGGGTATGCTCGGTGATTTCTCCCTGTTCCGTTAATTGTTCGTATTCCCGGGATAACGTTTCCTTTGTGTCCGTTAACGAATGAATCTTATCTTGTATTACAGCCATTCTGCGATAGGATACTTTCTCACTCTCATACATCCTTCGCATGCCTTCTATTTGCAGTTGATTACTTGTAACCTTTTTCTGGATTATCTCGCGCCGTTTTTTTCCTTGCTCCAAAAGCTCGCACAGTTCTGCTTTACGCTTTTGCTTAAAAGCTCCGATATGATTTAATTCTCTGCTCCATTCGGCCAATTGTCGATCCGTTCTTTTCAGTTCTTCTTCATTCTCGGACAGTTCATGCTTCTTTTGTTCCGTTTGTTTTTCTATCCGTTCGATCGTATCGGCAGCATCCGTTTCCGTTTGATGCAGAGTCTCTTTCTCCTGATCCAATGCTTCCTGATTCTTTGCAATTCGCGTTTTCAGGGAAGCCTGCTTTTCAAACATCTGTATTGTGAAAACGGCGCTTACGGCAAGTTTTTCCGCGATGGTACGACATTCCTTTTCTCTCTCGGGCGCATTTTTAAAATCCGAAATCTGTTGATACTCATTTGCAGCTTCCATGTATTTTTCTTCCGAAACAAGCTGTTCCGCATGAGAATAGATTTGCTTCTGTATTGCCGCAATTGCGTTTGCCATTTCGTTTTTGAGCGCAACAGAGCCAAATCTTTGAATTTTCAGATAAAGATCGGAATGATGAAACAGCGATGTATCGGATAGCGCTTCTCGTTTTTTCACCTTGTGCTTCACCATCAGTTTACCGAGGTACGCTTCCGCATTCTCCGGATCGAGGTCCAGAACTTTTTCGCAATACTCATCAGCGCTGCTCCAGTTTCCGTCCTCGAGGAACATGAAGGCACGTTTCAAAAGCGGCGCAACATTGTTCTGCTGCGTCTGCTGCACCACAACGGTCTCCTTGACCGTCTCCTTTGGCTTGCTCGCGTCCAGCACTTTGTTCACGCCGCGGATCAGGTCCTGAATAAAGCCGATCTTGCCCATATCATACGATTGTAACACAGACAGCGCTTCCGGCAGATCGTAGGGATCCATATCGCGGTAGCACGGCAAAAGAAGCTTGCTTCTGTCTTTCCGCATCAGTGAAAGGAAACGGCTCCACTCGTTCTTGACCCAGACCGCATTGACGTGCTCTGCCGAGGTCGTGACCACGATCATCACCTTTGCGGAGTTCAATGCCGCGAAGATGTACGGCTCGTATTCCGTGCCCGCTTTATCCTCGAGCGTAATGCGCGAGAAGAAGACGCGCCGTCCCTGCTCGGTGAGCTGATAGTAGATCTCCTGTGCCATCAAGCTGTCGCGGGTGCGCGTGCCGTCGTTTTCGGATTCCTTATAGCAAATGAATACGTCGAACGGCTCCTCGTTCTGCGAGGTCGCGAGGATTCCGCGCTGTACCTCGGCGATCTTCGCGGCGTCCTTCTGGTACTG
>CAMYWS010000009.1 GCA_947302865.1 uncultured Clostridia bacterium | reverse complement strand
GTATACGGCGTTTCATCCGAAATGACAAGGATCGGTTCTTCGGTCGGCTCCGGCGTGGGCGGATAGGTATACTCATCTGCGATAAGATCGCCGCGGAAGACCGTCACCCCGTTAAACGCGACTGCGGCGGTTCCCGCGACCGTACCGACCGGCGCGGAATAGGAATCGATCGTATAGGACACGTATTCCCCGGGGAACGGGTCGCGCACAAACAGGTCCGCCTGCCATCTCGGAAGCGTCAGCGTATCGGATGCATCCCATTGAATGTGATAGAGGATCTCCGTTGCAAACGTGCGTTCGGGATCGGGGGAGACGGCGTACGTTACAGGAAGACAGCGGCGAACAAGATCTTCGGCGTTCAGTGTCATCGTATCCTGTTCGAATACGTAGTCGAACAGCTTGATCGCATCGTAAAACCGCTGTGCGGCATAGCTGTCCTTTTCACGCCCCTTGGCGTTGTCGGGCGCGTTCTTTCCGTGCAGCAGCACAAGCAGATAGACGGTATCGCCCTTTTGCGCGGCGGCAACGAGACATTTCCCGGCAAGATGTGTATCGCCGGTTTTCACGCCGATCGCGTACTCGTACAGGCAGGAATAGGGCTTGTATGTGTTTGCGGTGATATCGCGCAGAAGACGGTTTGCGCTGCGAAGCATGATCTCGCGTCCGTCTGTGGAGATAGCGCGGTATTCCGCGGTCGCAACGATCTCCCGGAAGGAGTCGTTTTCAAACGCATAAGCCGTCAGAAGCGCAAGGTCGCGCGCGGTGGTGTAATGCTCCGAATGATGCAGACCGTGCGGGTTCATGTAGTGCGTGCCTGTCATGCCGAGCGCTTGAGCCTTTTCGTTCATCAGCTTAACAAAGCCGTCCGTGCTTCCGCTGATATGTTCGGCGATCGCGATCGCAGCGTCGTTGCCGGACGGCAGCATCAGCCCGTAAATGAGATCGATCATGGGGAACGTTTCACCCGGCTTCAGTCCCATTTTTGAATTCCGTTCGCTGAGATTGCAGGCGCGCTTGCTGATCTTCACGGGTTCGTCGAATTCGCACAGTTCAAGCGCGAGGATGCATGTCATGATCTTCGTCGTGCTTGCGGGATAGCGTTTCACGTCCGAGTTGCGTTCAAGGCCGAGTACGGCGTGCACGGGATCGTTCAGGTTCACCAAAAATACAGTGTCCTCCGCAAGCGTCTTGAGGTCGAATCCTGTCGATTCGCTCGTTTCGGCTGTTCCGTATACCGGAAGCAGCAGAATGCTCAAGAGCAGGCAGAGGACGAGTTTTTTCATATTGACTCCTTATTGCCGGCCGTTATACTGACCGGATGTGCGCGCACGCTCACGCGCACGTCTGCGTGCGGCGGCGCGGCGGCGTTTCTGCTCTGCGCGGAGGTAGAAGATGAACATCACGACGCAGACGATAAGAAGCACGAAGATGACGGCGAGCACGATCGGAAGCCATTTCATGTTGTCGGGCAACCCGCAGCCGCCGGACTCCCTGACCGGAATGACATCGTCGGGATTGAGACTGACAGCGTTTGCGTCGCCGATCAGTTCGCCGGTGATCGCGGCGGGACTGTTGCCGGCGGGGTTCGTTTCAACGGGGGCGATGCCGGTCTGCGCCGTGCCTTCCTTGACGCTGCGCTCGGCAAGCAGATTCGCGCTTGCAAGTGTTTTTCCGTTATAGACGTAGGCGACGCTGCCGATCACGGTGCCTTCGCCGATCGGCGCGTAGACGTTCGTGAACATGGGACTTGCTTCCACCTTGATATTGGTGACGTCCACGTCCGGATCCGCCTGCATGACGGAAATCGTCATGTCCATGGAGAGGTCCGCCTTGGCTTTGAGAACGCCGCCCTGGGAATCTTCGGCGGACGCGTTCGGGATCGTGACCTCGAACTCGGTCTGAAGGCCTTTGTCGACGAGCTGACCGATGGTAACGGTCTTCATCATGTCTTCAAACGCATAATCGAACAGCGCGGCGGCGTCGTTGAACCGCTTGATGTTATATCTGTCCTTCTGCTGATCGTTCCAGCCGTCATTGTATTCGGGATCGCCGATCGTTCCGCCGAACAGGACGGCGATCATCGTCACACCGTTGCGCTCCGCCGCGGCGATCAGGCACTTACCGGCCTTCGTCGTATCGCCGGTCTTTACGCCGATCGCGTCCGGATACAGACAGGACGCAGGGTTCAGAAGCGTTTCTGTCACGGCGGCGTCGACCAGCATGCGGTTCGAGTTCGTCAGCGCAATCTCACGCGGACCGGATTTTGCCGTGTATTTCGCTGTGCCTACGATCTCGCGGAACATATCCTTTTGCTCGCTCTTGTTCAGTGCGTACGAGGTCAGGATCGCCATATCGCGAACGGTGGTATAGTGGTTGTCGTTCTGTTTGCCGTGGACCGTCACGAAATGTGAATGCGACATGCCGATCTCTTTCGCTTTCGCGTTCATCATGTCGGCGTATGCTTCCGTACTGCCCGCAATATGTTCCGCAATCGCGATCGCCGCGTCGTTGCCGGACGGCAGCATCATGCCGTAAAGCAGGTCTTTTAGTGAATACTGATATCCTTCTTCAATGCCCATCAGTGAATTGCCGCGCCCGAAATTGACCGCGTTGTGCGAGACGGTGACCATGTCATCGAGATTGCCGTTCTCGAGCGCGATGATGCAGGTCAGGATCTTCGTCGTGCTGGCGGGGTATACCTGCTTGTCCGCTTCCTTCTCAATCCCGCGGTAGGACTTCGTCGGCGTATCGGCGTTTACAAGGATATAATACGGTTCATAGATCGTGCTTGTGTCGAACGAATCTGCGGAAGCAGTCTTTGAAAATACAAAAGAAATGCCGGTCAGAAGAAGGCCAGCGGAAAGAATAAGGGAGAGAATTCTCTTCATGTTTATAAAAACCTTTCGGATCAAATCAGTTTACTGTAACAGTTTAAAGGCAATGACCTTGCTTGTCAATGCATAAAACTGTTGAAAAATTGTGAATAATACAGAACTATCGCGCCTCGGAAAAAAGGATCTCTGCGCGTATTTCGACGTCGGTGAGCGTCAGAAGCGCAACGCTCGGACCTTTGGACGTGCGCGGGCGGGACAGGGAGCCGGGATTCAGCAGAAGAACGCCGTCGACGGTCTCTTCGGACGGAATGTGAGAATGACCGAACAACACAGCGTCGGCATTTGCTTCCTTTGCGGCGTATAAAAGCGGCAGTCTGCCTGAGACGGTATGTCCGTGCAGCAGCAGGATCCGTCTGCCGTGCCAGTTGACCGTATAGGTCAGCGGCGCTTCGGAAAACGGATCGCAGTTTCCGCGTACCGCAACGTACCCGCAGTTCAGACGGAAGGCAATAAATGCCGCGTCCTCCGCATGATCGCCGAGATGCCACAGCGCGTCAACGCCTTTCAGACGCTTTTCAAACAGCGCGATGTTTTCGATATACCCGTGTGAATCAGAGACGATCGCGATCTTCGACATCGAGCGCCTCCCGCAAGAGCATCAGCGCGCGTTTTCTGTGGCTGACGGAATTCTTTTCATCCGCGGACAATTCGGCAAAGCTTTTCCGGAACGGCGCGTAATAGAAATAGGGATCGTACCCGAACCCGTTCTCACCGCGCGCTTCATGCAGGATCGTGCCCTCGACCTCGCCCTGTACGGCGATCGGTTCGCGTCCGACTCTGGCGAGCGCAATGCAGCAGCAGAACCGTGCCGTGCGCTGTTCGTCGGGAACGTCTTTAAGAAGGCGGATCAGCTTCGCGTTGTTCGCGGCGTCGTTATGAGCTTCGCCCGAAAACCGCGCGGAAAACACGCCCGGCGCGCCGTCGAGCGCGTCTGCACAGAGACCGCTGTCGTCCGCGAGCACCGCGTCGAACCGCGGCTGAACATACGCAAGCGTTTCGACGGCTTTTTTCAACGCGTTTTCACGGAAAGTCAGTCCGTCTTCCTCGACTTCGAATTCAACGCCCGCGTCCCGCATTGTGACGATCTCTGAAAAACTGTCGTTTAAGATCTCACGGATCTCGCGCGCTTTGTGCGCGTTGTTTGTGGCAAGCAAAAGCTTCATTTTTCCTCCCCGACGCGGTACGGCGCGATCGCGTCGAACGACGGCGTCACGTACAGCGTGTGCTGATGAAAATAGTTAACGAATCCCGGCCGAGCGCCGGCGGGTTTCTTGACGTATCGCACCTGCGTATAATCGACCGGTACGTTTTCGGATGCGGATGCGCCGGAATGATAGGCGGCGATCAAGGCGGCAAGATGCAGTGCTTCGCGCGAGGGTTCCGCGACATTCAGGATCACGTGCGAAGCGGGCACGCCCTTAGCATGCAGCCAGACCGCGTTCGGATCGGAATTTTTCACGAGCCGGTCGTTCTGCAGATTGTTTTTTCCGACGAATACGTCGGTCCCCTCCGGCGTGCGGTAGTGCAGCGGACGGCTCTGCGCCGAGGTCTGCGTCCTGCGCGGCTCGGACTGCTCTCGGATATAGTGCTGACGGATCAGCTCGTCGCGGATCTCGTTAAGCTCCTCGCGCGCGGTGCAGGCGGATACATTCAAAAGCTGTCCCCTGAGATAATCGAGCTCCGACGAAAGCGCATCGACCTGCTCAAGCGCGTACGCGCGCGCCGCCTTGTTCTTGCGGTAGCGTTTGAAATACCGCTGCGCGTTCTCGGCGACGGAAAACTTCGCGTCCAGCGGTATATCGACGGATGCGGGCGGATCCTCGTAATAATACAGAACGGTTACGGAACGGCTGCCCGCGGGAACGCCGCGTGTGCCGAGAAGCAGTTCGCCGAAGAGCTTGTCACGCTCGATCTGCGTTTCGTCGCCGATCGTTTTCATGCAGTCGGACAGCTTCTTTTCCGTGCGCTTGCGTGCGTGGTCGAGCACGGTGCGAAGCGAGGTCTTCAGCTTTGTCTGGATCGCCTGCTCGTCTCTTTCCCGGTAAAAAAGATCCTGCGCCGCGTTTACGGAAGGGCAGGGGACGGATACGACGTTCTTTGGGCGGAACGGAAGGACGCCGACGCCCGGAACGACGGAGGGCGCAAAGCGCTTTTCCCTGAGCGAGGAAAACACGTCGAAGAGTTCCTTCGGGACGCGTTCTGCGGGAGTCCCGTCCTTTACGATCTGGTCCGTACAGAGCCGTGAAACGCCGGAAAATGCATCGTTGAGCCATTTACCGGGCATACGTCCGGCGGCGATCGCTTCGATTTCTTCGATCGTGACCGCGAACGGATCGTATTTCTCCGTTTCGGGCGGGTCCGTGTACGCGACGTTCGGCAGCGAAATACGGGCGGCGTTTTCACCGATCCCGAAGTGACGCATGCAGTCAATGATCGTTCCGCTTTCATTGACGAGGAACAGATTTCCGTGCCTTCCCATCAGCTCGATAATGAGACGCATTTCGACTGTATCGAAAAACTCGTTCCGCCCGGAGAGAGAGAGTACCGCTATGCGGTTCAGACCCTTCTGTGTGATCGAAACGATACGGCAGCCGATCAGGTATTTTCTGAGCAGCATGCAGAACGCCGGCGCGGTTTCGGGATTCTCATAATTCTTTGTCACCGTCTGGATGCGTCCGTTTTCCGCGTGGATGCAGAGCATGAGTTTCACACGCCCCGCGTTCGGCGCGTGTATATGCAGGATCACGATATCTTTGTCGGGCTGCTGCACCTTGTCGATCTTGCCGCCGACGAGGGATTGCAGCTCATGTACGCACGCGTACAGGGTGAATCCGTCTGTTGCCATAATTGCTCCTGTCAATCGTATTCTAAACGCACCCGCGCAGGAATGCAAGAGAAAAAAGAAAAGCGTCCCATAAGGACGCTATGTCATGCGAATACCGGGGTTCAGTTGTTTGCTGCTGCGAGCTTCTTTGCCAACTGTGCCTTTTTGCGATCTGCTGCGTTCTTGTGGATAACGCCCTTCGCGGCAGACTGGTCAACGATCTTGACAGCCGCGAGATAAGCAGCCTGAACAGCTTCCTTATCGCCGGACTTCAGCGCTTCATCAAAACGACGGACGGCAGTCTTCAGAGCGGACTTGTCCATACGATTTCTGAGGTTTTCACCAACGGAAGTCTTCGCACGCTTAATAGCGGACTTGATGTTTGCCAAAGCATTTCACCCCCTGTAAGATTTGTCCGACCGTGTTCCGGTACGAACGGAGTACATATTACCATAAAAGATTTCATAATGCAAGGATTATTTTTGTGAATTTTCATCTTTTTTATCATATGCCGCGAAGGAAAACGATGCTGAGGCGGCAATTGCGGTTTTCGGACTGAACGGACTTCCATAGTCATATTTTTGACTGCGGAGCAGAGTTCACAACTTCGTTGCATTTACCCGATTGACAAGCACGGAAGCGGTTACTATAATAGGGGACGATGGTTAGCACTCGAAAGGAATGAGTGCTAAATAGATTGACAGGAGGTAAGTATTATGTTGAAACCGTTGTTCGATCGCGTCGTGATCCGGAACATTGAAACGGAAGAGGTCACCAAGGGCGGGATCCTTCTGACGAGCGGATCGAAGGAAAAGCCGCAGATGGCGGAAGTGCTTGCGGTCGGTCCCGGCGCAAAGGATGTCGAAATGGTGGTCAAGGTCGGCGACAAAGTCGTGTATCAGAAATATGCAGGCACGGAAGTGAAGGTCGACGGACAGGAAGTCATCGTGATCAAGCAGGGAGATATCCTTGCGATCGTGGAATAACAGGAGGCAGAAACCATGGCAAAGCAATTGAAATACGGCGAGGACGCCAGAAAAGCACTTGAAAGCGGGCTGAATCAGCTTGCGAATACCGTCAAGATCACGCTCGGACCGAAGGGCCGCAACGTTGTTCTTGATAAGAAATTCGGTGCGCCGCTCATCACCAACGACGGCGTGACGATCGCGAAAGAGATCGAGCTTGAGGATCCGTTCGAAAACATGGGCGCACAGCTTGTGAAGGAAGTCGCTACGAAGACGAACGACGTTGCGGGCGACGGCACGACGACGGCGACGCTGCTTGCACAGGCAATCGTTCGCGAAGGTCTCAGAAACGTCGCGGCAGGCGCAAACCCGATGGTCGTCCGCCGCGGCATCGAAGCAGCGGTCAGGGAAGCGGTCGAAGGGCTCAAAGAACTCTCCGTTCCGGTCGGATCCAAGCAGGCGATCGAACAGGTCGCGGCTATCTCCGCAAGCGACGAGACCGTCGGCAAGCTGATCGCGGATGCGATGGAAAAGGTCGGCAAGGATGGCGTCATCACGATCGAAGAGAGCAAGACCATGAAGACCGAGCTGAACATCGTCGAAGGCATGCAGTTTGATCGCGGCTACTGCTCCGCGTATATGGCGACCGATACCGACAAGATGGAAGCGGTTCTCGACAACCCGATGATCCTCATCACCGAAAAGAAGATCAGCAACATCCAGGAGATCCTTCCGGTGCTCGAACAGATCGCGCAGTCCGGCAGAAAGCTCCTCATCATCGCCGAGGACGTCGAAGGCGAAGCGCTTGCGACGCTCGTCATTAATAAGCTTCGTGGCACATTCACCTGCGTTGCGGTCAAGGCGCCCGGCTTCGGCGACAGACGCAAGGCGATGCTGCAGGATATCGCGATCCTGACCGGCGGTCAGGTTGTCTCCGACGAGCTCGGCATGGATCTCAAGGATACGACGATCGACATGCTCGGCAGCGCGAAGCAGGTCAAGGTTGACAAGGAAAAGACCGTCATCGTCGAAGGCGCGGGTAAACCTGCCGATATCGCGGCGCGCGTGAAATCCATCCGTGCGCAGATCGAGGAAACGACCTCCGATTATGACAAAGAAAAACTGCAGGAACGCCTTGCGAAGCTCGCGGGCGGCGTTGCGGTCATCGCTGTCGGCGCGGCGACCGAAGTCGAGATGAAGGATTCGAAGCTTCGGATGGAGGACGCGTTGAACGCGACCCGCGCAGCAGTCGAAGAGGGTATCGTTCCCGGCGGCGGCGTTGCGCTGCTGTCTGTCGCAAAGCGTGTCAAAGCGCTTGCGGAGAAGGAAACGGGAGACAAGAAGACCGGTGTTGAGATCGTTCTTCGCGCGCTTGAGGAGCCGATCCGTCAGATCGCGGCGAACGCGGGCGTTGAGGGTTCCGTTATTATCGAGAACATCCGCCGCAATAACGTCGAGGGCTACGGCTATGACGCGGCAACCGATACGTACGGCATGATGACCGAAAAGGGCATCGTCGATCCGACCAAGGTCACGCGCAGCGCGTTGCAGAACGCGGCTTCCGTCGCGGCGATGGTTCTCACGACCGAGAGCATCGTTGCGGACATTCCGAAGCCCGAACCCGCCGCACCCGATATGGGCGGCGCAGGCATGGGCGGCATGTATTGATCGAAACAGATACAAAAAAGGGGGTCTTCGGACCTCCTTTTTCTGTTCGCATCAACGCATCGCGCTTGCATTTCAACGGGATCCGCGGTATACTGTAAAAATAAATTGGAGTTTTATCGGCATTATGAGAAAATCGCTCCGCACCGCAATACTTGTTCTGCTTTCAATCCTGCTTCTCTGTTCGGCAGGATCAGTGTCGTTTGCGGATGAAGTGATATTCGGCGACGCGGACGGGAACGGCGAGCTGACCGCGCAGGACGCAAGCTGCATCTCAAGGCACCTGAACCGGTTTCGCATGATGGACGCCGCGGCTATGAGCCGCGCGGATTTCGACGGCGACGGACAGATCACAGAACGCGACGCAACGCTGATTCTGAGCTCTTCTATGGCCGCGGAATTTGCCGTACCCGTCACAAAATCGTTCTCCATGCTTCTGACTTCCGACATCGCCGGCAACGCGTGGGATCCGAAAGCGAGCGTAAATGACGCGTCCGTTACCGCGATCAACACCGCGACATGCATCCGGGATCTCAGAGAAGCCGATCCCGATCTGCTTCTGTTCGACGTCGGCGGTTCGATCTTCGGAAGCTCCATCGCAGACGACTATGCCGACCGCATCGATCGCGGCCGCGGACCGATCACGTCGCTGTTCATTCAGCTGAAATACAACGCAGTCCTGCTGGGCGAAGAAGCGTTTTCCTATTCGTCCCGCACCGTGCGGCGCGAGATCAACGCGCTGCAGGGAAAGCATATTCCGGTGCTCGGCGCGAACCTTCTGACCGACGAGCCTACGATCTTTGATGCGCCCGATACGCTGTGGAACGGGCTTGTGCCGTACGTCATCCTCGAAGTGCCGCAGGACGATGTTCTCAAAGAGCCCATGCGCGTCGCCGTGATCGGTATGACAGACCCGTATCTTGCCGACGCGTATCCGCAGGATGAGATATCCCCGCAGGATCTCATCATGACATATGCGAGACTCCGGAAGGAGCTCCGAAACACAGCCGACTATACGGTGCTGCTGTATCACGGCAGTACGGAAACTGACGCGCAGGGCGGGAGTGTCTATTCGCTGCGGGATCTCCTGAAAAAAACAGATTTTATAGACCTTGTCGTCGCTTCGCACGGCGGTGTCGGCAGCGTACGTTCCGAAAAGAACGCGACCGGTATGGAAATCCCCATTATATCGCTTGCGGGCAGCGCGAAAACGGTTACGAAGATCTCCGTTTCTCTGCGTGAAAACGGCCGCCCCGCCGTTCTTGTCGACGAGATCGACGCTTCCGGGACCGAGCCGGACGATGCGTTCAGAAACACTGTCCGTCCGTACGTGAGCCAGCTGTCAGCCGTCATGGACGCAGCGGTCACATATCTCGGGCAGAACCTTGAACCGTTCGACGCGCATGCGTGGCACATGACCGACGCGATCCAGCTGACGCACGAGATGCAGCTGTTCGCCGCGCGCGACTGGCTCGATTATAACGACGTCGACCTGCCGAACGAGATAATCTCGATCGCCTATCCGTATCTTCCGATCGGCGGACTCAAGGAAGGATTGCTGAAATACCGCGATCTTTACGTTCTGGACACCGGTACGCCGCATTATTCGATGATGATCCTGCGCGGCGCGGAGCTGCGCGCATGGCTGAGATCGTACGCGGGTACGGTTGCGCAGCAGGATACGATGTATTCGCTGTACGGATTGTCCTATCTTCTGAATACACTGAATCCGGAAGCGCCGCTCGGCTATCTCGAATATGCGTCGGGACGCTCCGTGGACGACGACGATCTCTTTACGGTGATCCTTGCGGAGAGAACGGAAGGTGAACTGAACATGCGCCGGTTCATCGACGAGGAATGGATGCCGTATGAAGACCGCATCATCGAGGGCTTTACGCTTCCGAAACCGTACGAGGTCGAAACGATCGATCACGATCCCGTCGTCGACGCGTTTGTCGCATACCTTGAGACCGTACAGACCCTGAAACTCGATCATCTGTACGACTGGATCATCATCTGACAGTTTTTGCGCATAAAGCATGCGGCGGCGCCGTGTTTCATATGCTGTATTATGAAACGGAAACAATTGATATTGCGCCGCGTTCTGAAAACGGCGGAGCTACCGCAGGAGCTTGACGCGAGCCGGTTTTTCGTACAATGGTACGGTACCGACGAATGCCTTGTGGAACAACATCGCGGCATTCTGTGCTTTGACGGCGAGATGATCCGGTTTCGGACTGACCAGGGTGTTCTAAACGTTTCGGGCGAAGCGCTCGTGCTCGATGCGCTGACCGATTCGCGCGCCATGATCAACGGACGGATCCATACCCTTTCGATCGAGGCAAAAAGTTGATGTGGCAATTTCTGAAAGGGTATGCTATAATCCGGGCAGAGGGACTGTGCACGTCGCGTTTTCTGAAGCGGATCACAAACGCCGGAATTCGCGTCTCGAACGTCAGAAAATGCAGCGACGCCTCGATCCTGTTCACGATACCGGCAAAGCGTTTCTTTGAACTCCGGACGCTTCGAAAAGGACTGCCCCTGCGCATCCGCATCGTCGGACGCGGAGGGCTGCCGTTTCTGATCGCAAAGCTGAATCGGCGTCCGGTGCTGTGGATCGGCAGCGCGCTGCTGTTTGCGGCGATCGCGATCCTTTCGGCGCGCATCTGGATCATTCGGATCGACGACACGGATCGTGTCGACCCGGACGAGATCGTCGGGCTGCTTGCGGAACGCGGCATTTTCCCGGGAGCGTATCTAAGCGGACCGGTCCTCATCACTGCTGCGAACGATCTTTCCGCGCAGGTTCGCGGCGCGGCATGGATCGGACTCGATCGCGAAGGCGTTCTTGTAAGGGTCAACGTCGCGGAAGCCCTGCCTGCATCGCCGAAACGCGCGGATAACGTGCCGTCGGATATCGTGGCGGAGCGGGACGGCATCATAACATCGATCCGGGTGATGCGCGGACAAGCGCGCGTGAAGGTCGGCGATCGCGTAAGAGCGGGGGACGTGCTGATCTCCGGAGACGTGCTCTATAAGGAGCAGACTGTGAAAATGGCTGCCGACGGCCTCGTATACGCTGCGGTGCAGTACCGGGCGGAAAGCGAACTCTGCGATCGCATCACGGAATCATACGAGACCGGGACGGAGGAGGTAATCCGTGTTCTGCGCGTTTGGAACTTCGATATCCTGCGCACAAAACCGCAGTTCGATCACTACCGTCTGACAGATACGCGCAATGTCATCGGAAACGATCTGCTGCCTGTTTCGGTGCAACTGGAGAACGTCCGCGAGATCGCCCTGCGGGAACGGACGCTTTCCGTAGAAGAAGCGGAGGAATACGCGCTTACAGACGCGCGGGAAAAGGCGTATGCCCTCGTACCGCGAAGCGCGGCCATCATCAATACATACGGCACGATCAAAACAACAAAAGGCAAACGCACGGCCGTTGTGATCGTGACCGCGGAAGAAATCATCGGAAAAACGGAGGAAGTACCGCATGACGGATGAATCGGAAAAGTCGATCGCCCGGATCGAGCTGGAATCCATGGACGACTCCATCGGTCTGTTCGGCGTATTCGACGAAAACCTGAACATATTTGAGGAGGAAATCGGGGTCAAGATCCGCATACACTCCGACGGCATCGCCATCGAAGGCGACGAGGAGCAGGTGCAGCTTTGCCGCACGATCCTTGAAAAATTGTTGGATATGCAGCGTAAGGGCGAACCGATCAACCGCGGACGCATCCGCTACGCGATCGATATCGCAAAGGACGGCAAAGCCGAAATGATCAAGGAGATCATGGGCGACGTCGTCGCGCTGACGAATCGCGGCAAACAAGTGAAGTGCAAGACACTCGGTCAGAAAAAATATATCCAGGCACTGAAAACACATGAACTGGTTTTCGGCGTCGGACCTGCGGGTACGGGGAAAACATACCTTGCCGTCGCCATGGCGGTCGTCGCGTTCAAGAACAAGGAAGTGGAACGCATCATCCTGACGCGTCCGGCGGTCGAAGCGGGCGAAAAGCTCGGCTTTTTGCCGGGCGATCTGCAGAACAAAGTCGATCCGTATCTCCGCCCGCTGTATGACGCGCTGCAGGAGTTTTTCGGGCTCGAAACGTATAAGCAGCTCATGGAACGCGGTGCGATCGAGGTGGCGCCGCTCGCATACATGCGCGGCCGTACGCTGAACAACGCGTTCATTATCCTCGACGAAGCGCAGAACTGCTCGATCGAACAGATGAAGATGTTTCTCACGCGCTTCGGCGAAGGCAGCCGCATCGTCGTGACCGGCGACGTGACGCAGATCGATCTTCCGAAGGAAAAGATAAGCGGTCTGGTTCACGCGGTCCGCGTACTCGACGGCGTGGAAGGCATTTCGGTCGTGAAGCTCACGCACAAGGACGTCGTTCGTCACGAGCTTGTACAGCGCATCATTCAGGCGTATGAGAAGCATGAGAACGCGAGGAACAGGGAGCGCGGCGATGGTTGACGTATTTTCCGAAACGATCGCGCTCACCGACGACGAACGGACAGGCATGGAACGCGCCGCGCTTGCCGCGCTCGAACGCGAAGGACGCGACGGCGATCTGACAATCCTTGTTGATACGCCGGACCGTATTCAGACACTGAACCGCGAATTCCGGAATGTCGATTCCGTGACCGATGTGCTGACATTTCCGGCGTGGGAGGGGGAAATCTCTCTTTCGGCGGACGGATATCTCGGTGATATCATGATCTGCTACGAACGCGCGAAAGAGCAGGCGGCAAGCTACGGACATTCGCTGAAACGCGAGCTTTCGTTCCTTGCCGTGCACGGCGTTCTGCATCTGTTGGGTTACGATCATATGACAGAGGCGGACGAGCGCGTGATGCGCGAAAAACAAACGGCGATCTTAGACAGCATAGGAGTAACGAGATGACAAAAAAGATCACAAACGAGAAGCTCTTGGAGCTTGCGAAGGAAGCGCGCGATCATTCCTATTCGCCGTATTCGCATTACAGCGTCGGCGCGGCGCTTCTGACCAAAGATGGCAAAGTCTACCTGGGCTGCAACATCGAAAACGCTTCATTCACGCCGACGATCTGCGCGGAACGCACAGCGTTCTTCAAGGCGATCTTCGACGGCGTGCGGGAATTCTCCGCGATCGCGATCATCGGGTCAGGCGATCTGCCCGCGTTCCCGTGCGGCGTATGCCGTCAGGTCATGTCCGAGTTTTGCGACGGCGATTTTGTATTGACCGTATCAAACCGCGACGGAAGCGAGATCGTGACCGAAACGCTCGATCAGATGATGCCGCACCGCTTCGGACCGAAGGATCTGTTATGACGGAGACCGGATACAAAAGCGGCTTTTTCAGCATCGTCGGCTGTCCGAACGTCGGTAAGTCGACGCTCATCAACCGTCTGGTCGGGCAGAAGATCGCGATCGTGACCGATCGCGCTCAGACGACGCGCAACCGCATCACGGGGATCCTGACGCGCAGGGAGTATCAGATGATCTTCCTTGATACGCCGGGCATGACGAAACCGCGCAACAAGCTCGGCACGTTTATGCAGAAGACGGCGGAGGAGGCGTCGAAGGATACCGAAGCGATACTGTTCGTCGTCGACGCGCTGCAGGGCGTGCGCGAGCGCGACCGTGACGTTATGAACATCATCAAAACGATGCGTTCGCCGGTCGTCGTGCTTATTAACAAATGCGACGCTGCGAGCGCAATCCAAATGCAGGAAGCGCGCGAAGCGATCGCCGGGGCGGGTTTTGACACGGTGCTGGCGATCTCCGCGCAAACCGGCGAAAACCTGGACAAGCTCGAAGAACTGCTGAAAAGCTATCTCACCGAAGGTCCGCAGTACTACCCGGAGGATATGGTCACCGATCAGCCGGAACGTGTGATCTGCGCCGAGATGATCCGAGAAAAGACGCTGGAGCTTTTGCGCGAGGAAATCCCGCACGGTATCGGCGTCGGGATCGACAAGATGCAGATGCGCCCCGACGGAAAGCTGATGGATGTCTGGGCGACGATCTATTGCGAACGCGAAAGCCACAAGGGAATCATCATCGGACGGGGCGGCAAGATGCTGAAGCGCATCGGGTCGGAAGCGCGCAAGGACATCGAGTGGCTTCTGGACGTACAGGTGAACCTGCAGCTTTGGATCAAGGTCAAGGAGGACTGGCGCAATCGTCAGCAGATGCTTAACGAGCTTGGTTACAGGGACGATTAAGCGTATATATTCTGCGCATGCGGGTAAACTGTTCGCATGAAAAACGATTGCAGAGAGGAATGGGAGCGCTTTGCGCGCACCGGCAAGATCAGAGATTATCTTGCTTATAAACAGGCGGAGCGGAAAGGATGCCGACAGAACTTACAGAAGCCATCGTAACGGGCTATACGGATTATCGCGACGACGATCGCATGCTGACGCTGTTCTCGGCGGCGCGCGGACGCATCGACTGCAAGGCGCGGAACTGCCGCAAGCCGACGTCGAAGCTGCTTTCCTGCGCGCAGCCGTTTGTGTTCGGAGAGTTCGAGCTGTTCGTGAACAACGATCGCGTAACGGTCAACGGCTGCGACGTGCGCGAAACGTTCTATCCGCTGCGGGAGGACGTCGACAGGTTCATGATTGCGTCGGTCTGCACGCAGTTCTGCAACAGCGTGATCGGGCAGGAATCTTCCGACGAGCCGCTGTTTTCACTCCTGTATCACATTCTGTCTTACCTTGCGTATACCGAAACCGACCCCAAGGATCTTCTGATCGCGTTCCTTCTGCATTTTCTGAATCACGCAGGGTATCGCCCTTCGCTGACGCGCTGCGCGGTCTGCCGCAGGGATATCCGCAGCGATGCAGTTCTGTTCTATTCCGCGGAGGCGGGCGGCGCGGTCTGCGCCGGCTGTCCGCACGGCGGAAAACCCGTATCAAAGCTTGCACTGGAAGCGATGCGGCGCATTCTTCTGCTGTCCGACGACGAACTGAACCGCGTCGTACTGAAGGATGCGCTTCGCGCGGAGATGCTTCCGCTGCTCAAAAGATCCTGCGCGGTCATGCTCGGCGAAAGCGACAAAGCCGTGCAGCTGCTCGATCAGATGTCGTAAAAACGTTATAAAATTATCGAAAAATGCAAGATTTTTCTTGCATCGTTTTTATTTTATTGTTATAATTAATTGTTCAACAAATCTTAGGAGGATTCACATGTCGAAAAAGTATGTTTATCTGTTCAGCGAAGGCAACGCCGAAATGCGCAACCTTTTGGGCGGCAAAGGCGCAAACCTTGCCGAAATGACCAACCTCGGTCTTCCGGTGCCGCAGGGCTTCACCATCACCACCGAAGCCTGCACGCAGTACTATGAGGACGGACGCTCGATCAATCCCGAGATCCAGGCGCAGATCATGGAATACATCGAGAAGATGCAGGAGATCACCGGCAAAAAGTTCGGCGACCTCGAGAATCCGCTTCTTGTTTCCGTTCGTTCCGGCGCCCGCGCGTCCATGCCGGGCATGATGGACACGATCCTGAACCTCGGTCTCAACGAGCAGGTCGTCGAAGTTATCGCGGAGAAGTCCAACAATCCCCGCTGGGCATGGGACTGCTACCGCAGATTCATCCAGATGTTCTCCGACGTCGTTATGGAAGTCGGCAAGAAATACTTCGAAGTTCTGATCGACCGCATGAAGGAACAGAAGGGCGTCAAGCAGGACGTCGACCTTACGGCGGACGATCTCAAGGAGCTCGCGAACCAGTTCAAGGCAGAGTACAAGTCCAAAATCGGCGAAGACTTCCCGACCGATCCGAAAGTACAGCTGTTCGAAGCGATCAAGGCCGTTTTCCGTTCCTGGGACAACCCGCGCGCAAACGTTTATCGCCGCGACAACGACATCCCGTATTCCTGGGGTACGGCTGTCAACGTGCAGTCGATGGCGTTCGGCAACATGGGCGACGACTGCGGCACGGGCGTTGCGTTCACGCGTGACCCGGCAACCGGCGAAAAGGGTCTGTTCGGCGAATTCCTGACCAATGCGCAGGGCGAAGACGTCGTCGCGGGCGTCCGCACGCCGATGCATATCGCAGAGATGGAACAGAAATTCCCCGAAGCGTTCAAGCAGTTCAACGAAGTCTGCAGGATCCTCGAAAGTCACTATCGCGACATGCAGGACATGGAGTTCACCGTCGAGCACGGCAAGCTGTACATGCTGCAGACGCGCAACGGCAAGCGTACCGCAAAGGCAGCGCTTAAGATCGCGTGCGATCTCGTCGACGAAGGCATGCGCACCGAACAGGAAGCGGTCGCAATGATCGATCCGAGAAACCTCGACACGCTGCTCCATCCGCAGTTCGACGCAAAGGCCATCAAGGCGGCGACGCCGGTAGCAAAGGCGCTTGCGGCGTCTCCCGGCGCGGCATGCGGCAAGATCGTCTTCTCCGCAGAAGATGCAAAGGCGTGGAAAGCACGCGGCGAAAAAGTCCTGCTCGTTCGTCTTGAGACCTCTCCGGAGGACATCGAAGGCATGAAGGCAGCGCAGGGCATCCTCACCGTTCGCGGCGGCATGACCTCCCACGCGGCGGTCGTTGCGCGCGGCATGGGTACCTGCTGCGTATCCGGCTGTTCCGACATCGCCATGGATGAAGAGAACAAGCGCTTCGTCCTCGCCGGCAAGGAATACCATGAGGGTGACTGGCTGTCCATCGACGGTTCCACCGGCTGCATCTACGACGGCATCATCCCGACAGTCGACGCAGAGATCGCGGGCGAGTTCGGCCGCATCATGGGTTGGGCTGACAAGTACAGAAGACTTTCCGTCCGTACGAACGCAGATACCCCGCGCGACGCGAAGAAGGCGCGCGAGCTCGGCGCAGAGGGCATCGGCCTCTGCCGCACGGAACATATGTTCTTTGACGGCGACCGCATCGCGGCGATCCGTGAAATGATCTGCTCCGACACCGTGGAAGAACGCGAGAACGCGCTCAATAAGCTGCTCCCGATGCAGCAGGGCGACTTTGAAGCGATCTATGAGGCGATGGAGGGGTATCCGGTCGTCATCCGCTTCCTCGATCCGCCGCTTCACGAGTTCGTTCCGACCGAAGAAGCGGACATCAAGCTGCTTGCGGAAACGCAGGGCAAGACCGTTGAGCAGATCAAGAACATCATCGCGTCGCTCCACGAGTTCAACCCGATGATGGGTCACCGCGGCTGCCGTCTGACGGTCA
>CAMYWS010000008.1 GCA_947302865.1 uncultured Clostridia bacterium | reverse complement strand
GCGTGAACAGATTCTTATAGTCATCGTACGTCTCGAAGTACTGCTTCACGGAGTACGTCTTTTCGAGCGTCTTGTCTTCGCCGTTCTGTCTGTACCGGAGCGTTGCGGTGATGGTGTCCGCCATCTCGATCGACCGCACGTAGTAGGTGAACTGATAGTAGCCCTTACTGTTCGTCGGCATATCCGGACTGAACGGTACGGATGCAGTTCCGCCGCCCGCGTTGTCGATCGCGAAGTCGACGCCTTCATACTCGTAACCTTCTACCTGCGGCAGACGCACGAAGAAGTTCACGCCGATCTGACCTTCGAGCACCAGCGACTGTGTCATGAACGCCGGCTCGAACGCGATCGCATCGAACGTCGCCGTATAGGTCGCGTCGCCGGTGACTTCCGCAATCTCCGGCATCCAGCCCGCGAATATATAGGTATAATCCGCCGTCGCTTTCTTCGTCGGGGTTTCGCCGTCATAGGAAGGCATTGAACCGTGCGGTACATTCTCATCCGTTTCAAGCGTAGTGCCGTCGTCGTTGCGCCAGGTCACGGTGTATGTATTCAGCGTGAAGTAAACCTTGATCACGATGTCGCAGCCGGGCATCGTGAAGGTTTTATTCGTGTCGTTCCAGTCAAGCGCGCCGAGCTCGATCTGCACAAGATCGTTCTCGCCCGCGCCGATACGCTGATAAATCTCGGTATAGGCATAATGATAGCCGTCGTTCGGCATTGTCGTCAGCGTGACCGTTGCGGTTACGTCAGGCGCCGCCGGATCGATCGTCGCCGTGCCGTTGCCGTCCGTGACCACCTCCGCGGTATGCAGACGGGAGATATAGAAGAAACCGCCCGTGAAGAAGTCGTTCCAGTAATTGCCTGCCGGACGGAAGTAGACGTTCACGCTGCCGGAATGTGCATAGTCGACAGCATAGTTTCCGCCGTAGTCCGGATACCAGATGAGCTTCGTCGTGCCTTCCGCACGGACCACCTTGATCTCGTCGCCGACCGAGAGGTTCGTGTTCAGCAGATATTCGCCCTCCGCCGCGGCGTTTGCGGTGAAGCGATAGGTTTCATCGACCTCCCAGTTCGTCATGGAGCCGATCAGGTAGTAGCCGATCTCGACGGTCCTGACGTCGGTATAGGTTTCGCCCTCGAATTCGACCGTTGCGGTATAAACCGCCGTGTCGCCGTTTTCGGTGCGGATGATATCCGTCGTGCTGCGGGTCTCGACGTGTTCGTTATTGTTTTCGCAGGTGAAGGTCGCGGTCGCGGCGGTGTAGCCGTCCGCGTCGCTTCCGGTCCAGTTCCAGGTCGGTTCGCCCCAGGCATGACCGGTCGCCGGGATCAGCGCGTTTTTGATCTCGTCGTCATACCACGCGGAATTGATTTCGCTGCAATGGCAGACCACATGCGCAACGCCGGGTTCGGTGCAGGTAGGCGCTTTTCTCATCTCCACGATCTCATAGGTGTGCTCGTGCACCGGGCGATGGTCGGAATTCGTGTAGAGCGAATTGATCGTGCTGAACGCTGTTTCCGGATCGTTGTCCCGCTGCAGGAGATACTGGATCAGGTAGTAGTTCTCCATGTAGTGCGGGTCAATGATCTTCGTCGCATAATTTGTGATCAGACTCATCTTGCCGAAGTCGAAGCGGTCCGCGAGATCGTACGAGGTCAAAAAGCTCCAGCCCGCGGAAAGTCCGAGGTTGCCCATCGTGATCGCAAGCAGCTGCATCGCATACGCCGGCGTCTGGCAGCAGGACCACTTGTTGCCGAGACCTAAGAAGCCGCCGTCCTTGTCCTTGACGCAGTAGCTGTACTTCTTGGTGTGCTCGTTGTAGCCGTTCCAGTTGCTGTCCGTACCATAGTCCTTTCTGGAACCGGAGCGGAATTCGCCGATGGTCTCCCCTGCATGCAGATGCACCTCAACGTGGTCGATGCCGCTTGAGCCGTAGCAATGATACGCATACACATCGCGCCACCCTTCGATCACGCCGCTGTTGTTCTTCGTCATATTGGCAAACTTGCCTACAAGTTCGGCGAGACTGCTGTCGGACGCGTAGCTGTAGCTCGTGTTGCCCAGCAGCGTGCTGCGCTCGGAATTGGTTGCGAGACACGCATACTTTTTCGCCGTTCTGCCGTAACGGGTGAATCCCCATTCGGGCATCGGCAGCATCGGAACGAAGTCGTCGCCGTTGACGAGGTTGAAGATGCAGTCGTACTTCTCCGCCGACGCCTCTGTGTTCGCCGTGGTGTTCGGGGAAGCGTAAGTGTAGGCAAAGACCTTATGTCCCTCATCGACGCAGGATGCGCTGATGATGTTCGAGATCGCCGCGCCGCGGGAATGGCCGGTCAGCCAGAAGACAGGCGTCGCGTCGGAATCGACGAACGTATTCATATATGCCGCGAGCGCGCGATAGATGCGCGTTGCGCAGATATCGAAGCCGCGGTGGTTCGACTTGCGGTTCCAGTCCGCGTTCAGCTGACGGGGCTGTTTTCCCTCAACGCAGTCGAATTCGTCCAGATAACGGTGCAAATCGCCGACGTCGAAGTTCGAACACCATTCCTTTTCGGTGCCGTTCGTGCCGCGCACAAAGACCGAGATGATCTCATAGTCCTCACCGTCGATCGTCTCCTTGTGATGTCCGAAGAAGACCTCGGTGATATTGTCATCGGCATACGCGCCGAGGCTGATGTCGCTGTGAAAATAGCCGTTTTCCAGCTGATAGTCGATCACATTCTCCATGCCGTGCGCGCGCATCAGCGAATCCACGCGCCGCACAGTCGTGATCGTGCTGCCGTCGCTGTCATAGAGCGTCTCGTTCGGCGTATACGTTACTTCGTTGTCCTCGTTTTCATAGCACAGCTGCGCCGCCAATACAGAGAAGCTCGCGATCTCCGCGTTGTATACCTTGTTGTTACCGAAGAAGTTCTGATAGTTCATGGTATACGAAAGGTTGATCGTGAATGTGTCGCCGCTCTTGTACTGTCCGGAGAAGCTGTTGCTTCTGGGCAGCTCGTCAAGACCGTCCCGCATGCCGTCGAAATCGGAGTCAACAAGCGTCGGGTCGGACACGTAACCGTAAACATTTGCCGTATACCCGTTACCGAGGTCGATCTCGTACCGGTTGCCGATCTCCTCGCTGTCCGGGATTCCGTCGCCGTCGGTATCGACGCCGCTGCCCGCCGAAAGAGGCGCGTTCAGCGTAACGTAACGGAAGTCTTCCAGAAGATACGAGTTTGCCGGAACGTTCTGTACGCCCGCACCCTCAAAGCCCAGGAGCACGTTGAGTTTGTGCATGTCCGCGGCGTAATACACGCCGTTTTCGGTCAGCGCAACAGTGTATGCGCTGCCGTTCCGATCCGCATCGAGACGGACCGTACCGTTCTCGTTCATGCGGAAGATCGCGATCTCCTTTGCGTCGCTGTCAACCGCGAACGTCAGCATGAGATCGCCGCCCTCCGGCATACGGATCTCGACCGGCTTTCCGATCAAAGCAGGATTTTTGAGGAACGATTCCACGCCGTAATGCATCACGACCGCTTCGCGGAACAGCACGAACGGCGCGAAGCCCTCGATCGCGGGGACCGCCGCGTTGCCGTTTTGAAGCTCGCTCTCAATAAGGTCGCCGTCGAGCCATTGGTACACGCCGGAAAGATCGTCATACGACTGCGGATCCGTGCCGAGCAGATATTCGTCGCCGTCCGGGATACCGTCGCCGTCACCGTCCTGATCCAGCGGATCGATGCCGTAATACAGCTCGTCGCCGTCCGAAACGCCGTCCGAATCGGTGTCGCCCTTCAAGGGATCGGTGCCGTACACGAAGATCTCATCATAGTCGGAGAGCCCGTCGACGTCGCTGTCCGGATCGCCCGCCGCGGTATAATACACGTACAGCTCATCGTAATCGGAAAGACCGTCGCCGTCGGTGTCGGAATTCTCCGGGTCGGAGCCGAACACAGTGATCTCATCAATGTCCGGGACGCCGTCAAAGTCGGTGTCGAGATCCGGATCGATCTCCTCTACCGGTTCGTCCGCTGCCGGTTCGGAATCCTCCCCGCCGTCATTCTTCTGATCCGTCACGATAACGGGATCGGTCGGTTCGTCACCATCGTCCGCGAACGCGGGCGCGACGCCGGCAAACACGGTCGAAAGCAGCATCAAAGCCGCCACGAGCAGGGAGAGCAGTCTGTTTCTTTTCGCCATCTTTTTCGGGTTCTCCTTTCTGTTTCTGCAGAAAAAACATGGTTTCCCATATCTTTTATATTATATAAAGCAGAAAACCGTTTGACAATAGAAAATGCAGGATTTATCCTATATATAATTTGCAGAACCTGCCGTTTCCGCTGTGACTGCCGATCCGTCCGCACGGCTTGCTTTGCGAAAGAACATCTGCTACAATAAAGAGCAGAAAGCACGGAGAAAACGAAAATGATACAGAAGCTTACAACATTCGAGCCCTATTGGGATTTCATCAACGGGATCAACAGCGATCCCGCCTTTTTGGAGCCGATGCTCCAAACCGCGGAGCAGATCGAGAAGAATCTGAATTGTGCCGTAAAAAGCCCGGATCAGATTGCTCTGGGCGTGTTTTCCGACGAGGAAATGACGGGGCTTTTCGTGTTCCTGATCGTGGAAGATGAGTCGTATATCGAGATGCTCGTGGGGCTTTCGCGCTCCCCCGCCGCCTATGAAGAGATCGCCGACTGGCTATCGGCGCATTATCCGGGCTATCAGGTCGACTTCGTGTTCAACCCGAAGAATACCGCAATCCTCGACATGCTGCGCCGCCGCGGTGTGACCGCCGATCCGGAGCAGTTCAAGATGGTCCTGACCGAAGAACCGCCCGCCGTCGATACGACCGGGATCGAACCGCTGTCCCCCGCGTACGCGGATCAGTACGTCGCCCTGCACGCCACGGACCTCTACTGGACGGGTGAACGGATCCTGAAAGCGCAGGACATCTTCCGTGTCTTCCTTGCCGTGGACGGCGGGACCGTCATCGGATACATCGACGTGACCAGAAACAATGAGGAAAACGAGCCGTTCGACTTTTTTGTCAAAGAGGACTGCCGGAGAAAGGGCTGGGGACGAAAGCTCCTGTACAAGGCGATCGAAGCGAACCGTCCGAAGGACATGATGCTGATCGTCGACGTCGACAACGCCCCCGCGATCTCCCTGTATCACGCAATGGGCTTTACGAACGATCCCGAACCGGTCAATCAGTGCGCGACGTGGCTGATCAGGTAAAGAAACAAAGAGGACGTGAAGAAACGATATTTCCAAACGTCCTTTTTGCGCTTTTCAGATTGATCGGGCGTGCGCAGGGATACGTTCTCTCACGCCTGTTCGACAGAGGCCAACCGGATTTGTTCAGGTTATGATCTGTCCCGTCTGCGGCTCCTTTGATGATTTGGTATATCCATATTATCCTGCCTGTCATCGCTTCCGCTGTCATTTTGCTATCAGCGCCGACAACAGAATAACGACACTGTCGGATATCCCTGCCTGCATTATATTGTTTATTCTTTTCTGTTTCAGGGCATCCGTTGAAAAATAACGGTGAATTCAAGATCTGCGCGCAGTCGTCGACAAATACAATCGTTTATCGTATCCTGCCTTTGAAAGCCTGTTTCGTCGAAAACCAATTGTAAGGCAAAGCCCCGCCGCGGCACCGGCGGGGCTTTGTCAGGAGGGAGTGCTCATGAGATGATTGGTCGCACCTCGGAAAGAATGCTATGAAAGTAATTGCCGCACCTCTGTGAGCGTCGGCATGGATTTTAATGCGCCTTTCCGCGTGGTGATGATCGCAGCAGCGGCATTTGCAAAGCGCAGCATAGCTGCAAGACTGTCTTCGGTTCGGTTTTCCAGACCGTTGTTCAGAATGTCATGCAGAACGCACGCGCAGAAGGTATCCCCCGCGCCTGTCGTTTCGATCGTTTGTACGCGGAATCCGGGAACAAAGACGTGCAGATTGCCGCAGAAGCTGTGACTGCCGTCCGGACCTGCCGTGATATTCAGAAGCCGGATATTCGGGAACCACGCGCGAAGAATCGCCGCGCCCTTTTCAAAGTCGGTTTCGCCTGTCAAAAAGGTCATTTCATTGTCGGCGATTTTCACGACGTCGCTATGTTTCAGTCCCCACGCAATCTGCATTTTCGCATTGTTCAGGCTGTCCCACAGCGGCTCTCTGAGGTTTGGATCGAACGAGATCAACGCGCCCGCATTCTGTGCAATGCTGAGCGCCGTCTGCGTCGCCGTACGGCATGGCTCGTCGGTCAGCGAAAGCGAGCCGAAATGGAAGATCCGGCAATCCGCGACCAGCTCTTCCCTGAGATCGCTCTTCGAAAACGCGATGTCCGCCCCCGGCTTTCTGTAAAAGCTGAATTCACGGTCGCCGTCCGGCAGCGTGTGCACAAACGCCAATGTGGTATGCACGTCGGGATCCTGAATGAGTCCGCTTGTCTCGATCCCGCATGTTTTGATCGTTTCCGCAAGAAGGCTGCCGAAACTGTCCCTGCCGACCTTACCGAGGAAAGCGGTTTTTCTGTCGAGGTTCTGAAGCATGGCAAGCACGTTACAGGGCGCGCCTCCCGGGTTGACTTCCAAAAGCGGATTGCCCTGCGAGCTGAACCCCGTTTCGGTAAAGTCGATCAGCAACTCTCCAAGCGCAACAACATCAAAGCGTTTCATGTTCGTCCTCCGGAAGAAGATCATATTTGGTTACGTCGATCTGCACAGCGCCGTCCGAAACAAAGGAGATGCCTGTTGCGGACAGTTCCGTCAGAATCGTCGCTGTCATGGTCTGTTCGCCGTCGTTGATAAAGACTTCGGCACTGAAACGGTCAAGAATGATCCGGAGCTTGATCTCTCCGTTCCGATTGGGTACGAGGCAGCGGCGCTGATGGATGTATGCACGCCGCGAACCGGAGAACTTGCGGTCGATGCGCAGGATGGATTCGCGTGTACGGTAGGTGAGTTCCGTATAGAACCGCTCGTTCTGCATAAACCGCACGGCAAAGTTGTGATACATCGGTTCTCCGGGAGCGGGACGCACGGTAATCGTCAGATCGACCGTCCTCCCTGTTATCCCGTCCAGGCGCTTTTCATCCTCGATGCGGACGTTTTCGTAATGCACGCCGCCGCTGCGAAGCTTTTCCAGTTCCCTGAGCGGCTGCTGATACAGGCGCCCGTTTTTGATGCAGATCTCGCGCGGAAGCGACATCTGTCCGAACCATCTGCGATCCTTCCTGCCGGTCAGCTTGGTCGTGTCCCAATTCTGCATCCAGCCGATCATGACGCGCCGTCCGTCCTGCATCAGGATCGTTGTCGGCGCATAGAAGTCGATGCCGTAGTCGACCGCATGATCGCTTTCCGGAATGAACCTGCGGCTTTCGGGATCAAAATGACCGATCAGACATACCGTGCCGTTGCCGTTGTGGTATTCAAAGCCCTCCGGCAGCATATCCTGCGGGCTGACCAATAACACCTGCTTGCCGTCGAGATCGAAGTAGTCCGGGCATTCCCACATCAAGCCGAGACGTCCGTCGTTTTCGATCAGCATGCCGTCATACGCCCATTTGATCCCGTCCGCACTGCGATAACGCAGAAGCTTTCCTAAGCCGTTTTCGTCACAGGAGCCGACGATGCAGAAGAACGTCCCGTCCGGATCGCGCCAGATCCTCGGATCGCGGAAGTTGTACTTCTCACAGCCGTCCGGAAGATCATGTTCGTCCAAGACCGGGTTCTGCGGGATTTTTTTGTAATCCAGACCGTCGCCGATCGCAACGCACTGCGTCTGAATGTCCTTGTCACTCTCGCCGCCCTCTTTGCATACGCCGGTATAGAGCAGCAGCTGTCTGCCGTCATCCAGCTCGATCGCGCTGCCCGAAAAACAGCCGAAGCCGTCGTACGGTTTGTCCGGCGCCATGACTGCGGGCAGATACTCCCAATGCAGTAAATCGGTACTTACGGCATGCCCCCAGTGCATGTCGTTCCAAGCCGTATCGTATGGATAATACTGATAGAACAGATGGAACTTGCCCTGATAAAAGGAAAATCCGTTCGGATCGTTCATCCAGCCGGTATACGGCGTCAGGTGAAACAGCGGACGCGCTGTATCGGGAATCAGCTTTGCTGCTTCCTTTTCGTATGCTCTTGCAAACAACAGTTTTTGCTTCATCAGTCTTCCCCTCTTTGCACCCGTTCAAGATCCTCCGGGCGCATATGCTTTTTGAATATCGCTTCCATCGGGAAGGTCGAGCCCCAATATACCCCTGCGGGGATAATGATCATCAGCGGCGGAATCGTCAGCGCAAGCGCGATCCCACCGACCAGCAGCACCATGATGCACAGCAGCAGAAGCGGATGCGCGCGGAACAGGATCCAGCTGTATTTCAGCACTTCCTTCACCGTTCCGTTGAACCGCGCACCGTAGGCCGCAAGATAGATCGTCCATGTCAGCACGAACGTGATGATGACCAGAACAGCATAGTAAACCCAGCCGAACGGCTTGCCCTGCAAATAGATGCTGCGGAATACGATCGCGTCAAACGTCAGTACGATCAGGATACCGAGCGGAACGAGCCAAGCGAGCGTAGAGCGCTTGAAGTTGGACTTGAACGCCGACCAGAAACTGTTCCAAAGGTAGTCGTCGCCCTTTCTGACGTGCTGATAGACCGCGTGATACAAGGCGGCAGACGCCGCGCCCATCGTGACGACCGGCAGCGAAAACACCGTCCAGAAGATGCTCAGCGCGATCAGATCGAAGATCGTGATCAGCGTCCGCATGATCGGATTGTTGATGTCAAGCAGTTTGCGCATAGCGCTCCTTTCGTCAGCGGGTGTACTGTTTGAGATCCGAGATCGTGACAGTGTTATTCTCGACGAACAGGCGCACCGGTCTGCCGGAGACGCCGTAGAGACGCACGGTCAGGGATGCAATACCGTCAAGGCAGAAGATCCCAACGGAGCCCTCCTGCACATAGGTGAACGTGTAGTCCTTGCCCGGTTCGATCGGTGCGGCGGTTTCGGTGATCAGCGTATCGCCCTCGTTAAACGCAAGCGACAGCTTGTCTCCCGCGGGATCGAGCGTGATCGTCTTGTATTTGTCGGTTCTGCCGTTGTAATCGAACGCAAGTCCGAACGTACCGTTCTTCTCAAACCGGATCGTGCCGGTCAGCAGATAGCTTTCATATGCCGTGCAAAGGTCGGTATAACTGTAAACCGCGCCGGACGAAAGCGTTGCCGTCATGCTGTCGATCAACAGCTCACGGCGGTTCTTGAACTGGTTGACAAGCGCATCCACAGGCGCAAGCGTCAGCGTGCCGTCCGGATTCTGTACGACCTTCTGCACGGCAAGGTTGCCCGCCCAGCCGGAGACCTCCTGTGTGGAGGAAACGGATTCGGAGCGGCGCGCCCAACCGACCATATAGGTGTTGGAACCGTCTTCAATGTGCTTTGCGGCATAGAACAGCTCGCCGTCGAGACGCACCGGATCGGAATACGGACCGTACGGCGTATCGGACATCGCATACCAAAGCGTATCATCCTGGCCGGAATAGGTCAGGTAGTACTTGTTTCCGATCCGGAACGTATCGGTACATTCGAGGTTCCAGAACGTCTCCGGATCGGTGAAAATGATACCGTCATAGGTCACGGTCTCCAAGTCTCCGGAAAGTGTGTACTTGATGACGCGCGCTTTATTGCTCTGCGACGCGGTCACAGTCAGGGTGATCGTGTCGGTCTCCGCGTCATAGTAGCCCTGCGGATCGCGGAAGTCGTTTTTCTGTCCGAGGTCGTTCGGCGGAACGATTTCCCAGCCCTCTACCTTCTCGAACGAGGTCAGATCGCTGCTCTTGGCAACCATGATCTTTTCTTTGTACTCGTAGGAATCCGAGCCTGCGTGCCCGGTATAGAAGAAGTAATAAATGTCATTCACTTTGACGACCGAGCCCGTGCCGATCCAGCCGTCCTGACCGCCGCTGCGCGACGCTTCGAGCACAACCGCATCCTGTTCCGTATAGGTCACGAAGTCGTTGGTCGTCGTCAGATAGACCGAGTGGTTATAGGAATCGCCGCCCTCTTTCAGGTAGTAGATGTAGTAGGTGCCGTTCTCATAGTACGGCATGGTGTCGCCGACATACGGCTGAACGCCGTTGTCTTCGGCGGGCAGGAAGAAACTCTGGTAGTTGTAAGCGGCTTCCTGCGAACCCGGTGTGCGAAGTGAAGCGAAGTCCGTTTCGCCCTCGGGGAACACAAACGCCTCTCCGTCCTCCGCCGTCTTCGCTGCGTTTGCGCTCTGTCCGCTGCATGCGAACAGCATCACAGCGCAAAGAAGCAGAGCAACAGTCATTCGGAATTTAGCTTTATTCATGATAATCTCCTGTCCGGGAAGGGCATCTGCATGCCCTTCCCATTTGGTTTTGGATTTCAGTGGAACGTGTATACTGTTTCGGATACGGGGATCAGTTCTCCCGCTTCCTCAACATGTACATTGCTTATCGTCACCGTATTCGGCGCGGCGCAGTTGCCGAGCGACAGCTGAATGACAAGGTCGATATCGCGCGTCGCGTACACGGTGTATGTTACCGTTTGTGTCCTGGGTCCCGCCGTCAGTCCGTACATCGCGCCGAGACCTTTTTCCTCATTTCCGTGGTTGAAACAGACCTCATAGCCGGTCTCTTTTTCTGCGTTCACGTCGAAGCGGACGCGATACTTGCCGCCCGCCTGAAACTTCGCGCCGGTGTGGACAAACAGCTTGGTCTTCCATGCTTCCGCATTTTCAGGCGTCGACGACAGCGTCATCGCCGCGTTTTCGGCCGTCCTGTCGAGCGTTGCCTGATATTCGTTATGGATAAACGAGGTGACCGTCTGCTGTGTCAGATCGACCTGTTCGGTCTTGAATTTCACTTCTTCGATCTTCACGTTGGACACGGTATAGGCATTGCCGTCCGTGCCGTCCGTTTTTCCGAGGCGGATCTGGATGACCAGCTCGCCCTTGCTTTCTCCGCCGTTCATCGTATACGAAACGGTCTTTTTCCCGCCCGACAGGGACTGTCCGAACAGCTGTCCGTAGCATGCTTCGGAATTGCCGTCATAGAAGACCTCCAGCACATCCTGCTTCTTTTCGGATGCGATGTCGAAGCTGATGCGGTATCCCTTGTTCTTCTCGGGCGTAAAGCCGGTCTTGACAAACAGCTTCACATTCCACGGATTGCGCTCCTCCGGTGCGGACACGATGCGGTAGACGACGGAATCCGCGCTCTGCGTCATTTCCGTGACATAGCCCGCGTCGGCCGCGTCGTTGATATAGCCTTCGCTGTCGAATTGCAGATCGTCGATCACGTTCGTCGCTTCGCCCGCAACGCTCTGTTCGAGTTTGACGTTCTTGACGGTAACGACTCCGCCTGCCGGGACGGTACCGAGCTTCAGAAGGATCTCCATCGTACCGTCTTCCGTCGGCGTCACGGTATGCGTCACCGTGCCGGATCCGATCGCTTCCGTTCCGAAGCCGTCCTCCGCGCCGGTCGCCGTGTTCTTAAAACATGCCGTGCAGCCGTCCGCCCCTGTCACATCCATGCTGATGCGGTACGTTTCCCCTGCCTTAAGCTCCACACCGGGCTTCGCGTACAGTTTGATATGCCAGTCGTCGCCGGGAGCCGTGACCGTCGTGACCGCGCTGCTGCCGTCTCCGGTCAGCGTCGCGGCCGCGCCCATGTTGGTCTCCAGATCAAAGGAACGGTACGCCACGCTGCCCGGCGTCGTCACGGGGTACGCAAACGAATCGGGCGTCACGTCAAGTTCGCCGGCGGCAAACTCCGCGATCTGAATGCCGCTGACCGTGACTTCAGTACCGGCAGACACGTTGCCGATCTTGAGCATGAGCTCAAGCACTCCGTCCTCGGCCGGCGTCACGATATGCGTAACCGTGCCGTTTCCGATCTTTTCCGTTCCGAAGCCTTCCTCGTTGCCGTTCGCCAGATTCTTGTAGCACGCCGTGCAGCCGGAAGCGCCGCTTACGTTCATGCTGATGCGATAGGTTTTCCCCGTCTCAAGCGTCACGTTCGGCTTCGCGTAGAGCTTCACGTTCCAATCCGCTCCGGGCGTTGTAACCGTTGCCGTCGCGCTTGAGCCGTCGCCGGTCAGCGCTGCTTCCGCGCCGCTGTTCGCCTCCAGATCAAAGGAACGGTTTTCCGTAGAAGGTTCCGTGGTTTCTTCGTGTTCGGGAACCCACTTCTTTACCTGAATGTTGCTGACGGTGATCGTGTTCGGCGCGGGTGTGTCGCCAACCTGTACGCGAAGAACGAGGGGACGATACTCCGAACGCTCCGGGACCGTGAAAGTCTTGCTGAAGCTTGCGGAACCTCCGTCGTTGTCCACTCTGAGTCCCCAGCTTCCTTCCGCATAGCCCTGTCCGCCCGGATTGTGCGGACCTTCATCGGTGCCGCTTCCGTTGCTGTAAAGCACCTCAAAGGGCATATTTCCCTTTTCGCTTGTCAGCGTGCCGCTGACCTGATACTGCGCGTCCTTCTCAAGCGCAACACCGGTGTTGACCTCGAGCCGCACACTCCACATACCGCCGGAGGTGCGTGCCTTGGTCACTCGCAGCGTCGCCGAGCTGCCCGAAGCAGATGCGGACGCCTCGGATTCATCCCACGCTACCGCGTTTGCCGATACGGAAAGCGGCTGTGCGACATAGCCTGCGGGAACCGTTTCGGTGCCGCCTCCCGTGGTAACGGGATAGCCGAAGCCCGACAGTTCCATCGGGATATAATCCGTCGTGGTTTTCGTGATGTGAATGTTTTTGACCATGACAGCCGTTCCTGCGGGAACATTTCCGATCTTCAGCAGGATCTCAAGCCGTCCGCCTTCGGTCGGGGTCACGGTATGCGTGACCGTCCCGGAGCCGATCGCTTCCGTTCCGAAGCCGTCCTCTGCGCCGGTCGCGACGTTCTTATAGCATGCGGTGCATCCGGATGCGCCGGTCACGTCCATGGTGATCGTATAGGTCTCGTTCGCTTCCAGATCCAGTCCGGGCTTTGCGTAGAGCTTGATATGCCAGTCGTCGCCCGGGGTCGTCACCGTTGCGGTCGCGCTCGATCCGTCGCCGGTGAGCGCGGCAGCCGTCCCGTTGTTGGTTTCCAAGTCGAAGGAATTGTTGACCGTCGTGTCGCCGCTTCCCTCGGGATACGCGAACTCTGCCGGAAGAATGTCCTTGAACTCTGTCGTCAGCTCTTCAAACTTGAAGTTGCGAAGCGCAAACGTGTTGCCTTCCGCGCCGTTCGTCTTACCGAGCTGGAATTTCAGCTTCAGAACGCCCTTGGGTTCCGCCGCAGAGAACGTGTATTCCACATGGTCTGCCGTTCCCGCGGTCAAGGGACGCCCGTAAAGCGCGCCGTACGCTTTCTCTTCGTCGCCGTCAAAGCAGACCTCGTATTCCGACTGGTCCGCCGTCGGCGTCAGATCGTATGAAACACGATAGATCTTGCCCGCCTCCGGTTCCACGCCGGTATTGACGAACAGCCTTGCTTTCCAGACGCCGCGATCGTCCGCGTTTTCGGGTGCTTTGACGATCTTCATATCGACGCCGTCCGCGCTTTCGTTCATCTCGATCACATAGCCGTCGTCATGTCCCTCAAAAGTCGTATCCGTTCCGGTAAAGGAGAACCCGTTCAGAGGGATCTCTTTATAGCCGTCCGGCACCTGCCGGGTTGCGGTACCGACAGCGATGGATTTGTCCATCGCAAAATCCGCCGGGAGCAGTTCGCGATAGGAGTCGTTGATCTCCTCGACGTTGACATTTTTCACCGTGATGCGGTTGCCCGCAGCGCTCTTGCCGAGCATGAGCTGCAAAACGACCTCCTTGGCGTCAAAGCCCGTCTTCGGAATAGAGACCGTCTGTACGAACGTCGCGGGCGTTTCGGTAAGGCGCTGACCGTACAGCGCGCCGTAGCCCTTTTCTTCGTCGCCGTTGTTCAGACAGATCTCGAAATCCATCTCCTTCTCCGCGGCAATGTCCGCGCTGATCAGATAATGCTTGCCGGGCTCGGGAACAGCGCCGGTACGGATGAACAGCTTGGAATTCCACACGTCGCCGTTTGCCGGCGCGTTTGCGACGTTCGCTGTTACGCCGTCCGCAGCGCGCTCGAGGGTCTGCTCAAAACCGTCGTCGTGCTGTTCATAGACCGCCTGTTCCGATTCGAACGGGACGGCGGAAGGAAGGATACTGATAAAGGTCGCTTCGTCCGCAAACTCTGCGACCGTGATCTTCTCAAAATCGATCGTAAACGGATCGAGCATACCGAGCTGGAAGTCCAGATAAGTCGTACCGTTCTTTGCGGTGACGACTCCCGTGACCTCGTTCTGACCCGCCTTGATCGGGAACTCCTGCACGTCGCCGAACTTTACGCGTCCGGCAACGTCGGAAATAAAGGTGTATGTAATTCTGTAATCGTTTCCGGGGACCGTAGGATAGTTGGATTCGAGTTTGATATGCCATGCCTCTCCGTCGGTTTTTGTCGCGGTGACACGGTATTTTCCGTCAACCACCCCGGCAGTTCCCGCAACGGCGTCGCCTTCAAACTGCACACGGAACAGTTCTCCCTCGGAGACGGTCTGTTCCTTCGTATCAAAATGGATATCGTTCTGCAGATAGCGCACTGGCTTTCCGTCGGTCGTTATGCTTTGATTCGCTGCGGGCGCTGTCCTGCCGCAGCCCGCGCATACGAACAACAGAGCCAGTAAGCACGCGAGCAGCATCTTTATGCGTTTCATTTCCGACCCCCCTGATGCTGAAAATAATGTGAGAAGGGGGACGGGTTTTCCATCCCCCTTCGGGTTATGCGTTCTTACTGAACGGCTTTCTGGTAGATCTTGACGCTGGTAAACTCGATGGTGACGTCACCGAGCGCCGCGGTTGCTTCGGAACCGAACTGGAACAGAAGTTCGCACGGCATATCCATGATGAATGTGTCGTTGGTTTCAAACGTGAAGGTCTGCTCCTCGGTCGTGAAGTCGATGCCCTCACTTACGCGCGGATCCCAGCCGCCCTGCGGGTTCAGGAAGAAGCCGCAGCTCACGTTCTTCGTTGCCTTTGCCGTAATCTCGACGATGAAGTAGCTGTCCGCAGGCAGCGTGAGCTTACAGATCAGCTTGTTGTGCCAGTCGACCGTACCGCCGTCGTCGATGCGGTAGAACAGACTACCGTCCGCGGTCCAGATCGTGCCGACGCCGCGTTCGTTGTCCTCATCGGTGCCGTTGAAGGTCTCCCACGGATACTTATCCTTGTCGACGCTGTCAACACGCATGCCGAGCGGTGCGAAGTCTTCGATCGTCTTGATCGTCTCCTTGTCGCCGCCGACCTTGTTGAACACAAAGTTCTTGATCGTGAGCTTGTTGGAAGTTACGCCGTCGGAGGGGTTGCCGATCTGCATACGGATGACCGGATCGGTAACGTTCGCTTCCGCAGTAAACTGCACGGAGATCGTCTTTTCCTCGCCTGCGCCGACGTCAAGCCCGTTGAAGTTCGCGCGCGCTTCGTGATACAGCGTCGCGCTTTCGGTCAGCGCTTCGCCGCCCTGCGCATTCTCCGCTGCGATCGTGAAGCTGTAGTTGTACATCGTGTCCTGCTCGATGGTGACGCCCGGGAGTTCGAGGTTTGCCTTAATGCTCCATACGCCGCCCTCGGTCGGGTAGTTCTCGATCGTAAACACAGCCGCGCCGTCTTCAAACGCAACGCTTGCCGCCGCGCCGTCGCCTGCTTCTATGGTTGCGCCGCCGTCTGCAAAGTCAGCGGTGTACAGCGGTTCCAGAACCTCTGCGCCGACGCTCTCATAGATCTCGACCTTGTCGATCGTCACCGTGAAGTTCTCCGGCGTGGTGTCTGCGGGGTTGTTCGGGTCCGGCGTGATCTTGCCGAGGTGGAGACGGAGTTCCGCGTTGCCGGCTTCCGCAGGCGTGAAGTTGGATTCGATGCAGGTGATCTTCTCATCCAGACGTGCGTTCCAGACTTCGCCGCCGAAGGTAGCCCAGTCTTCCACATCCGCCTTCTTCGGAATGAAGTGCGCAAACGTGGGCGCCGTGGACTTTGCCCAGATCTTGATCTTATAATCCGCACCCGCCTTCACGGGGAGGGTCTTGACGAAGCGGACATCATCGTCGCCCTCACCGGGGTTCACGATGTCGATGACGTACGCGCCGTCTTTCAGAGCACCGGTCGCTTCCGCGCCGTCAACCACAGCTTCCCAGCCGTGCGCGTCGGTCGCTTCGATGGTGCTGAAGTCAAAGTCCTTCAGAAGGACCGCTTCCCCGGTCTTCTTGGTGACGGTCAGCGTCGCATATGCTTCAGCGGTATTGCCGCTGTTGTCGGTGACGGAATAGACCAGCTCATAGTTGCCGGCGGTTTCCGGGGTTGCTTTGCCGCCCTTGAAGGACAGCGCGGGAGAAGATTCGATCGTGATCATGGAGGTCAGATCGCCCGCGGATACGCCTTCGAGCACGTCGATCTCATGTCCCGCTTCCACGGTCATGTCATGCACGCCCGTGATCTCGGGCTTGCTGCCGCCGTCTGCCGCGGGCTTGTCCGGCGTTTCGCCGCCGCATGCAATAAGCCCTGCGATCATGACAAGGGACAGAAGTATTGCCAACAGTTTTTTCATAGTACGTTCCTCCTGAATTACTGATTCAGATAACGGTCATACGCATCCTGATAGACCTTCTGAAGCGCCGCAATGTTGCACTTGCCGGAAAGATCCTTCTGGAACGCATCCCACTGTGCGTCGCTGACGCCGCCGCCCATCAGCCATTTGATCAGGTTGGTGCGGATGTAGTCGTTCAGGTTGGTCTCATAGTTCGAGAGCGTATTGAGCTCGTCGAGCGTGAACTGCAGGTTCGGGCACGGGCGCACATTTTTCGGCATGAACGGCGTTGCGAATGCCGTCAGGCGCTCGAGACGCAGCTTTGCGCGCGGCTCCATGTTGACGACGTTGTTCCACGCATACTCGCCGAGGTAGATGATGCCCAGCGGCGCGTTCTGCAGACGCAGTTCGTCGGTCGTCATGCCTTCCGGAACCGGCTTCTGAACGAGCATGCCCTTTTCATCGCGCTGTTCCTCATAGACGATACCGATCGGACCGTAGTTGATCTGTGCGGAGACGACCGGATCATAGTAGCGATCGAAGTACGCAAGCAGGACTTCGACGTTCGGGCAATCCGAAAAGATGACGACTTCGCCCGCACCGACTTCCGGATTGTTCGAGATGCAGACCGTCTGATCGCCGTTCGGTCCGATCAGCGGGTTGCAGACGATGTAGTTCTCGGGGTTCGAAACAACCGTCTCGCTCTCCCACCAGTAGAATGCGCCGTAGGTTTCGAGACCTTTGCCGTTCGCAAGGAAGTTATCCTGCGAAAGCTCAAAGGAGACCTTGTCGATCAGGTTTTTGCTGACCCAGTTTGCGAGGAAGTTGGTCGCTTCCTTGAAGCGCGGATCCTGCACGGTGTAGGTCACCTTGCCGTCGATGATGATGCGGTGCTCGAGGTTGTCGTTCAGACCGAACATACCGTAGAGGTCGCACTG
>CAMYWS010000007.1 GCA_947302865.1 uncultured Clostridia bacterium | reverse complement strand
GATTTCCGGTACGCGCTTGAGGAACGGAGCCCGCGCAAAACGCCGCGAACATTTTCGATCGCGGGCGGCACGGCGGCATATCCGTTTTTTAAAGAACTGTACCGCGAGCTGGAGCCGTACGGCGTAACCGCGGAACTGTATCCGATCCCGAACCTTTGGTTCGGCGGGAACGTACACGTCGCGGGACTGGTGACCGGCAGCGATCTCATTACGGAACTGCACGAAAAGCAGCTCCACGCGCCGCTTCTGATCCCGAAAAACATGCTGCGGGAGACGGAGGACGTATTTCTGGACGGCATGACGCTCCCGGACGTCGAAACGGCGCTCGGCGTTCCCATCCGCACGTTTGCGGACGGAACAGAACTCATTTCTTGTTTGTTTGAGGAGTAAACTATGGCAAAACCTTTGGTAGCGATCGTCGGCAGACCGAATGTCGGGAAATCGACCTTATTTAACCGCCTGACCGGCAAGCGTATCTCTATCGTCGAGGATACGCCGGGCGTAACGCGCGACCGTATCTATGCCGACGCGGAGTGGCTCGATCATAAATTCACGCTGATCGATACCGGCGGCATCGAGCCTTCGAGCGAGGACAGGATCGCCGTGCAGATGCGCCGGCAGGCGGAGCTCGCCATCGAAACCGCGGACGTCATCATCTTTCTGACGGACGGACGCGACGGCATGACCGCCGCGGACCGTGAAGTCGCGTCGATGCTGCGGAAGTGCAAAAAGCCCGTCGTACTTGCAGTCAACAAGCTCGACGCACCGAAGTATCACGAAGCGATCTATGAGTTTTACGAGCTCGGACTCGGCGATCCGTTCATTCTGTCCGGCGGGCAGGGGATCGGTCTCGGCGATCTGCTGGATGCGGTCTGCGCATATTTTCCGGACGCAGAACAGGCGGAAGACGATCCGAGCATCCATATCGCCATTGTCGGCAAGCCGAACGTCGGCAAATCGAGTTTGACAAATGCGATCCTCGGCGAGGAACGCGTGATCGTTTCGGACATACCGGGCACGACGCGCGACGCGATCGACACGCCGTTTGAAAAGAACGGGAGACAGTATGTACTGATCGACACCGCGGGTATCCGCAGAAAACGCGCGATCGAGGACGAGAGCATCGAGCGCTACAGCGTCATCCGTTCGCTCGCCGCCATCCGCCGCGCGGACGTAGTGCTGTTCGTATGCGACGCGGAACAGGGGCTGTCCGAACAGGACGTCAAGATTGCCGGGTTCGTGCATGAGGAAGGGAAGCCGTCCGCCGTGATCGTGAACAAGTGGGATCTGATCGAGAAGGATACGCACACCATGGACAAGTTCAAAAAGGACATGGAGACCGACCTTGCGTTTATGAATTACGTACCGTTCCTGTTCATCAGTGCAAAGAGCGGACAGCGTGTGCATAAAGTACTTGAGCTCGTCGGGGAGGTCTACGCGCAGAGCATTCGCCGCGTGCCGACCGGCATGCTGAACGACGTGCTGAACGAAGCGGTATCCATGTCGGAGCCGCCGACACAGAACGGCAGACGACTGAAGCTGTTCTATGCCACACAGGTTGCGATCCAGCCGCCGACGTTTGTGATCTTCGTCAATGAATCGACGCTCGTACATTTTTCCTACGAGCGCTATCTTGAAAACTATTTCCGCAAGACCTTCGGATTCTCCGGGACGCCGATCCGCATTCTGTTCCGGAATCGTTCAAAGGAGGAGTAACGCCGCATGATCGGCGCGTGGAATGCAGTCGCGATCGCCGTGATCGCCATCATAGGGTATCTTATCGGGAACTTCCAGACTGCGCTGATCATCAGCCGCCTGAAGTTCCGCGACGACGTGCGCCTGTACGGCAGCGGCAACGCGGGAACGACCAACATGGTTCGCGTTTACGGCAAAAACTACGGGCTGCTGACGTTTATCGGCGACGCCGGAAAATGCGTCGGCGCGTTTTTCCTCGGAAGACTGTTGGGAAGTCTGTTCCCGATCAATCCGTCCGATCCCGCCGTTTCCGTGCTGCTCGGCGGGTATATCGCAAGCGCCGGTTCCGTATTCGGGCATTGCTATCCGGCGCTGTTCCAATTCCACGGCGGCAAAGGCGCGGCGTCCGCGTACGCCATGACGTGGTGTCTGTGCTGGCAGGCGGCGCTTGTCTCCACGATCGTCGCAGTCGTCGTATTTCTGATCTGGAAACGTGTTTCTCTCGTGTCGATCCTGACCGCGATCTGCTATCTGATCGCGACCTATATCGTCTGGGCGACCGGACATGCGGACAAATACCTGCTGTTCTTCGTCGCGCCGGTCGTTCTGCTGCTTCTCATACGGCATAAAGACAACATCAAACGGTTGCTGAGAGGGGAGGAGAAGGCGATCTCCTCCGGCGGCAAACGCTAATCCGTCATCCTGTTCCGCAGCGCGGACAGGATCTTTTTTTCGAGTCGCGACACTTGTACCTGTGAGACGCCGAGCAGCTTTCCGACCTCCGATTGGGATTTCTCCTCCTGATAGCGAAGCCGCACCAGAAGCCGCTCCCGATCTGTCAGCATTTTTAAAGCCGTGTTGAGCGAGAGACGACATACGGAGCGTTCTTCCTCGCTATCGACGCCTATCCGGTCGAACCGGTTGCCGTCGCCGTCGGAAAGCGGTTCGTCGAGCGAACATACGGGAGTGTCGCTTGCAAGCGCCGCCGCAAGCTCTTCACACGAAACGCCGAGTCGCTCCGAAAGCGAACCGATCGTAAGATCCGGGTCGTTCTGCAATTCTTTCCGCACTCGCGAAGCAAGCGATTTTGCGGTTCTCGAAAACCTTATGATCCCGTCGTCACGCAGAAATTTTCGTATCTCGCCGGCGATCAGCGGAACTGCGTAAGTCGAAAAGCATACATTGAAAGCGGGATCGAACTTTCGGATCGCTTTCAGCAGTCCGATCGATCCGAGCTGCTTTAGATCTTCCATCTCGATCCCGCTGTTCAGATACCGCTTCGCGATCGCTGTGACAAGGGGGAGGTTTTCGCGGATCAGCTGCTGTTCCGCGTTTCTGTCGCCCGCCTGCGCGCAGCGTATCAGCGCAAGAAAGCCGTCTCTTTCAGTTTGCATGACGGATGCGCTTCCGCATCGTGACGACCGTGCCTTTCCCGACCTCGGACGCGACGTCGACCGAATCCATGAACGCTTCCATCACTGAAAAGCCCATTCCGGAGCGTTCCAGTTCGGGTTTTGACGTAAAGAACGGCTTACGCGCAAGCTCGATATCGCCGATCCCGCAGCCGTTGTCGGACACGATGACCGTGAGAACGTCGCCGTCAATCTCCATCTGCATGGAAACGATACAGTCCCGGTTCTGGTCGTATCCGTGAATGATCGCGTTCGTGACCGCTTCCGAAACAGCCGTACGGATATCGGACAGCTCTTCGATGCCGGGATCCAGCTGCGCGGCAAACGCGGCAGCGGCTGCGCGGGCAAAGCCCTCGTTGCCGGAAAGAGACATAAAACGTATTTCCATTTCGTTATGCATACCGCGCCTCCTTACTGCCTTTCCACGATCGCATACAGACCGGACATGCGAAAGATCCGGTCGACAGACGCGTTCATGCCCTTGACGATCAGCTTACCGCCCCGCATGGAGATCTTTCTGAATCTTCCGAGGATCACGCCGAGCCCGGCGCTGTCCATAAAGGTCATACCCGACAGATCAAGCACGAGCTCGTGAACGGTCACGTCACGCAAGAGCGTATCGAGCATGATCCGCGTCTGTTCCGCGCTGTGATGGTCCAGTTCGCCTGACAGCTGTACCGACAGCCGCGGACCGCGTTTCTGTGCATTCAGTTCCATAGTTCCACCTCCGAATCTGTTTCAGAAATAAATACGACATGTGTACGCTGCATCCTTTTGCGAATCGGGACAAGCTTTGTTTGTTATTCGGCGGTTTTGTCGAATAGAATGCCATATGAAGATTCTGCGTATTGTTCTTTGCATTTCCATGATCGCTTTTCTTGTGCTTTCCCCGAAATCGCTCGTGCGGAAAGCGCAGGAAACGTTCGTTGACGCGCGATTCGTGCGGGACGGCGACCGGTACCGCGGTTCGATCGTTCTGTACCACGTTGTTCGGCAGAAACCGTATTCAGGCAGCATGACGCAATGGCTGAAGGCGAAGGCAGACGCGTATGAAAAGAAGCACAGAGGAACGTTTATCGAGATCGAGGGTATGGATGAACGACATTTTTACGAGCGGTTGGACGGCGGAAGGATGCCGGACGCATACTCCTTCTTTTCCGGCACGCTGTTCCCGGATCGGCTGAAAAAGATCGACGACCTGCATGTTCCGTATCGCGCAGGGTTGTTTCAGACAGATCGGTGTATTCCGTACTGCTACACGGGATACTGCAGACTGTACAAATCGCAGAACGGTACGGAAGGAAAAACGTATTTTGCAAACGAAGTTCTTGCTGCGCGAGCGGACGCAGCGGGCGAACAAACGACGGAGGACAGGGCGGAGGTACTGTATCTGGACCTGCGTCGCGCAGGCGATCTGATCCGGTATAAGGACGGGTTCAAGCTGTCGACGATCGAACCGATCGACAACTTTACGGATGCTGTTTGCTGGATGGGGATCGATCGGGAAACGGACGATGCGAAAACCGCCGTGATCCTGGATTTCATCGCGTATCTGACGGAACCGGACACGCAGCGATCGCTGAATGCGCTCGGTCTCCTGTCCGTGCGGGAAGACGTAAAGAACGCGCCGCCGGAGCCGGCGCTGAAACACGTATTCCGAAATTATGATACCGTACTGACTGTCGATCCGTTTGCTTGGAATTCAAACTGTGACGCACTTTATGAGGACGCCGCGCTTGCCGCAAAAGGCGATGCGGACGCACGGGAACGATTCGCAAATCGTTTGCGCGAATGTTTGAGATAGGTGTTGTATCGTGACCCGTTATTTGTTATAATACAATCATGATGATAGATTGGGACAATATGGAGCTGCCGGCATCCTTTTGCGCAGAAAGGGATATCCCGCTTTCCGAACTGACGAGCTTCCGCGTCGGCGGCAAGGCACGTTTTGTGGTACGTCCTCGTACCTATGAAATGATCCGCGACGTCGTATCCTTTACGTCGGAAAACAGGATCAAACTCATGCTTTTGGGAAAAGGGACGAACGTTCTTGCTTCCGACAGCGGCTTTGACGGGATCATTCTCCGCTTTGATGCGCCGCTGCATGAACCCGTATTTCAGGGAACACGTATGATCGCCTGCTGCGGCACATCCATGTCGGTCCTCGCGCGGGAAACGATCCGGCACGGGCTGATGGGCATGGAACGACTGTGCGGTATTCCCGGCACGGTCGGCGGCGCATGCGCCATGAACGCCGGGGCATACGGCGCGGAGATCCGGCAGATACTGAAGCGCATCCGCATATTGCATAACGGTACGGATGCATGGGCGGACGTCAGGGAAGGCGATCTCGGATACCGGAAAAGCGCGTTTACCTTTCCCGGGGCCATCGCTCTGGAAGCAGAATTCTGTCTTGCGCCGGACGACGGCACGGCATATGAGACTCTGCGCAGCTGCATGGAACTGCGCAGAGCAAAGCAGCCGCTGGAGATGCCTTCCGCGGGCAGCACGTTCAAGCGTCCGGAAGGATATTATGCCGGAGCGCTGATCGATCAATGCGGATTGAAGGGATGTACGATCGGCGGCGCACAGGTCTCGGAAAAACATGCGGGATTTATCGTAAATATCGGCGGCGCGACAGAGGCGGATATCTCCGCGCTGATCAGATACGTACAGGATACTGTGCGGGAACGGACCGGAGTGGAACTGGAACCGGAGATCAAACGAATCTGAAGGTGGTGTAAATATGGATCTTCTGATCGTAACGGGCATGAGCGGCGCGGGCAAATCGCTTGCGCTGAAATCCCTCGAGGACATGGGCTTTTTCTGTGTGGACAACCTGCCGTCACCCATGCTGCTCGGGTTTACCTCGCTGTGCGAACGTGCAAACCCGCCGATCCGGCGGGCCGCCGTCACGATCGATTCGCGCGAGAGCCTGCTTTCGAGAAGTCCAGAAATGGTCCTGAATGAAATCAAACGGCTCGACGTGCCGTACAAGATCCTGTTTCTCGACGCGCGGGACGACGTTTTGAGAAAACGATACAACGAAACCCGGAAAAAGCATCCACTGGGTCTGTCCGGCGAAGCGGAGTCCGGCGTGCGTTCCGAACGCATGTATCTGTCCGTCATACGTGACGCAGCGGATTCCGTACTTGATACGAGCGACATTCCTTCGCGTGAACTGTCCTCCTGTCTTGAAAAGTTTATTCCGGAAATGGACCGGGATCAGATGACGATCGTACTTTCCAGCTTCGGATACAAGCGCGGCGTGCCCGTGGACGCGGACATGGTCGTCGATATGCGATTCATCGAGAATCCCTTTTATTATGAAAACATGCGGTATCTGTCAGGGATTGACGAACCTGTGAAAACGTTCGTGCTCAGTCAGCCGTACGTACTTCAATTCCTCGACAGTCTTGAAAAGAACGTGACCGACATGCTTCCGCTGTTTGAAAAGCAGGACAAGCATATCCTGCGCATCTGCTTCGGATGCACGGGCGGAAGGCACCGTTCCGTTGCTGCAGCGGAGGAGATGGCGAATCGCCTGCGGAACCGCGGACATGCCGTTCGTATCTATCACCGGGACATCCGGCGCGAGCTGCAGGATATTGAATCACGAATGGAGAAACGGAATTCATGAGCTTTTCATCGGATTGCAAGGACGAACTGATCCGTATCCGCGTTAAGAGCGCCGAACAGCGGCTCTGCCAGCTTTCCGGCGCGACGTTTACTGCGGGCGGGATCCGTATTTCAAGACGTCCTTCGCTGTTTTATCATACGGAGAATCCCGGCACGGCAAAGCATATCGCTTCGATCGCGCTGAGTCTGTATGACGCGGACGCGGTCGTGGAAGAGAAGCGCGTCGAGCATCGCAGACGCCCGATCTATGAGGTCACGCTGTCCGGGAAGGAGATCGAACGGCTGATGCGGGAGACCGGTGCCATGGTCATGGGGGAGAACGGCATCCGGCTGATGACGGAGATCCCGCCGTGCGCGTTCTCGAACGAGGAGAATCAGCGCGCGTTTTTACGCGGGTGTTTTCTCGGCGGCGGAAGTTGCATCGATCCGAAGCGGGGATACCATTTTGAAATGGTTTTCCGCGCTAAGTCCGCTGCGGAGTCCGCGGCACAGATGATCCGCGGATTTCTTATTCCGGCGAAGATCTCCGTTCGGAACGGCGATCGTTTCATCGTCTATCTGAAGGACGGCGACGACGTCAGCGGTATGCTTGCATTGATCGGCGCATCCTCATCCGCGCTTGCGCTCGAAAACGTTCGCGTCGAGAAGGACGTCCGAAACTATATCAACCGCACGACGAACTGCGAAGCGGCGAATCTGGACAAGCAGGTCGTCGCGTCCATCCGGCAGCGCAGAGCGATCGAACTGATCGACAAAAAGATCGGTCTGCGTTCTCTGCCGGTAAGCCTGCAGCAGGCGGCGCAGCTTCGCGTGCAGCATCCGGACGCAAGCGTACAGGAGCTTGCGGATCTGGCGGAAATACAAAAACCCGGCATGTATCATCGGCTTGACCGGCTGATGAAGATTGCCGAAGCTTTGGAGGAAGAATGAGCAGACAATACAGCGCATTTGCGCACGTTTACGACAAGATGATGCACGACGTCGACCGAGACGCATGGATCGATTATCTGGACGGCTTTCTGAAGGAGCACGGCGCGCATACCGTCATGGACTGCGCGTGCGGGACCGGCGCGAACGCAATCCGGCTGTATCAGCGCGGGTATCACGTGACAGCAAACGACGCTTCTCCGGAAATGCTGCTGGAAGCGCGAAATAACGCGTTCATGGCGCGCTCGAAGGGGATCATTTTTATCTGCGAGGATATGCGAAAGCTTAAGATCCACAAAATGATCGACGCGATCGTATGCGTTTGCGACGGTGTCAATTATCTTATCTCCCCAACGGATCTCGAATCGTTCTTTATGCACGCCGCGAGCTGCCTGAAACCCGGCGGACTGCTGCTGTTCGATATCTCCTCGCCGTATAAATTCCGCCGCATCCTCGGCACGAATACCTTTACGGAGGAAACCGAGGAATACGCGTACATCTGGAAGAACAATTTTGATCCCGTCAGCCGCCTTTGCGAAATGACGCTGACGGCGTTTGTGAAATCCGGCGAGCAGTACGAACGTTTTACCGAAACGCATCTGCAGCGCGCGCATACAGCGGAGGAGATCCGCGCCGCGCTGAAAAAGTCGGGATTTACGAACGTGAAAAGCTATGACGCTTTTACGCGGGATCCGGTCAGAGCAAACGGCGAACGGATCCAGTTTGCGGCAATCAGGGGGAAATGATATGGGAAGCGACTTGATGATACACGGCATGCTCTGCGACCGCGCGCTGCGCTTTGCCGCGATCGAAGGAACGGAGCTCGTCCGTGCGGCGCAGAAAACGCACGGCCTTTCCCGCGTGGCGACTGCCGCTCTCGGAAGACAGCTGATGATGACGTCCGTGGTCGCTGCTCTTTGCAAGAACGACACCGATACGATCACAACCGTGCTTGCGGGTTCGGGACCTTCCGGAAACCTCGTATGCGTCGGCCGTCACGGAGGGCTTGTCAAGGGATATGCGACGAACCCGGAGATCGAACTGCCGCTTCGAGCAGACGGAAAGCTTGACGTCAGCGGGTATGTCGGCATGCCCGGCAAGCTGACTCTGATCCGCGATATGGGGCTCAAAGAACCGTATGTCGGGATGTGCAATCTCGTGTCCGGCGAGATCGCCGAGGATTTTGCGCAATATTTCACCGCAAGCGAGCAGCAACCGTCGATCGTATATCTCGGCGTGCATGAAAATGCCGCGGACGGTTTCGTGACAGGCGCGGGCGGGCTTCTTATTCAGACGATGCCGAACTGTCCGGACGAGGCGGTCGAACGCGTTCTTAAGATCGCGGACAGTATTCCGCAGCTCGGCACGCGGCTTGCGGACGGGGAAACGATCGAAACGATCGTTAAGGACCTCTTTTCCGGGCTGGACGCCGAATATACCGAACGGCTTACGCCCGCGTTCTTGTGCGACTGTACGCAGGAACGGCTCGAGCGCGCGCTGATTTCCATCGGAAAGCAGGATCTTACGGAGATCATCGAACAGGACGGATATGCGGAACTGACCTGCCAGTTCTGCGGCAAAAAATATCATTTCGACCGGTCGGCGCTGGAAGCGCTGCTCAAAGAAGCGAACAACAACGGAGGAAGCGATGAAGGATGAACGTGAAACGGGCGTGATCGTTCCGTTTCAACAGAACGCCGAATTCTATTATCAGCGCGGAAACAAGTACCTTTCGGACCCGGAGGACCTTCCGAAAGCGGAACAGTTTCTGCGCAGAGCATTCGAAGAGGATCCAGCACGCGAGGAATATATCCTTGCGTTTTCGGAGACGCTCTATCGCATGCACCGATTTGAAGAAAGTCTAGGCGTTCTTCTGCCTTCGCTCACCGACGGGAACCGCAATTCGCCGGAAATGATCTTCGGCATCGCATCCGTGTTCATGGGACTGGAGGAATTTCGCGCCGCAGAACAATGCCTGCGGCTGTTGCTCGAACGGGATCCGAGCGGACCGTATTCCGACCGCGCGCTGGATCTTCTGGAACTGATCGAGGACGAACCGGAGCTTGAGGCGCAGATCGGATTATTGGGATCTGAAGATATCGCGCTTCTCGATTCGATTCATCGTGCCAAAGCGATGTATATCTCGAACGGCGACGATTCCGGCCTCCGCCTGCTGCTTTCGCTGTCGGACAAGTATCCCGGAAGCGAAATGCTCGATATGGAGATCGCTATGATGCAGTTTTCGCTGCAGGAATACGACGAAGCGAAAAAGAGCCTGTTCAATCTGTTCAAACGCAACAGCAAAAGCGTCAGGGGAAACGCGCTCATGACGCTGCTCTATCACGTTCAGAAGCAGGATCATGAAGCGGATGAACAGAGCAAGAAGATCCTGATCGACGGAGAATGCTCGCCGGAGGAACTCGGCTATGCCGCGCCTATCCTGATGGAGATAGATCAGTACGAGCGGGCGGAGTATGCGCTTGAGCTTCTGCGCGACGCGCTTCCGTACGATACGGAAATGCTGCATCAGCTTGCGTTCTGCTATTATGTATTGGGAAAACGGCGCGAAGCGGAACAGATCTATGACGATCTCGTCCAGAGGAACGAGGACGATTCCGTCGCCGCGTACTATAAAAAGCACATCCGTGAAGACAGTGAAGCTGATTTCAAACGCTGCTGGACGATCAATTACGACGTGCCGATCCGCGAAGCGGTCGTCCGTCAACGCCGCATCCGCGACGTCGCGACCGCGGGAACCGAAGCGATCAGACAGACCTGGACAAACGACCGCGAGTTCCGTTCGATTCTGAAATGGGCGCTTGTGAGCCCGATGTCGCCGTCTTTGCGCGGGACCGCAAAGATGCTGTCCATCATCGGCGATCCGGAATCGGAGCGCGCTCTGCGCGCGTTTCTGATCCGGTTCGACCAGACCGACGAGGACAAGCAGTTTGTATTCGGGCTGCTGCTCGGAATGGAAGCAAAGCCGCCGTATTCACTGTATTATCAGGGCGAATGGCAATTCGGGATCGCGCGCCCGATGGTCGTCCCGTCACGTTTGCCCATCAGTTACGAGAGCATCCTTGACATGATCTCTGACTTTCCGGATGCCGTTCACGACGATATCCGGTATCGCGAGCTGCACATTCCGGAGGAGCTTGTCGACGTATCCAGACGCGTATTCTTCTTTTATCTGTCCTGCTTCAAGGACGATAAACTGCCGCATATCACGCGTCCGCAGGAGGACGCGATGGCCGCCGCTTTCATCATGATGGGACTCGGCGCGCTGAACGCTGCGCAGATCATGCCGGAGGTTCTCATGGATATATTCGACGTTTCTCCGCGGCGGCTGGAAAACGCACTGAAACGCGTTCTCCTGACAATGCACAAAGAAAAGGAATCCTGATATGGAGTTTATCGCCACATCCAAAATAGGTCTCGAATCGACCGTCGCGTTTCAGCTGCATAAGCTCGGTATCCTCGATACCGAGACGCTTGACGCGCGTGTGAAGTTCAGCGGCGGGTATGAAGAGATGGCAAAAGCGCTTCTGTGGCTTCGCACCGCGGAACGCCTATTAATGACAGTCGGCGTCTTTCGCGCCGATACATTTGATTCGCTGTTCGAGCAGACGAAAGCTCTGCCCTGGGACCGGTATCTATCTCCGAAAACGAAGATCCATGTTAACGGCAAGAGCGCGAAAAGTACGCTGTTCTCCGTTTCAGACTGTCAGAGCATCGTCAAAAAGGCGATCGTCGAATCGCTGAAATCGTACTACCATGTCGGAACAATCCCCGAGACGGGGGAGGAGGTCATCATCGAGGTCGGTATTCTGCGCGACGAGGTCACGCTCGCGCTTGACTGCTGCGGCGCAGGGCTTTCCCGCAGGGGGTACCGCACTTATAACGTTCCCGCGCCGCTTTCGGAAACGCTCGGTGCAGGGCTGATCCTTCTCTCGCGCTTCTTTCCGGACACGCCGCTCATCGACCCGATGTGCGGCTCCGGCACGATCCCGATCGAAGCTGCGATGATCGCAAACAATATCGCGCCGTCGCTCGGGCGCAGCTTTGCCGCGGAACAATGGCGGTTTCTTGATCCGAATGTGTTTGCGCATGCCCGCGAGGAAGCGAACGACTCGCGCAAAAACGAAAAGCTCTGTATCATGGGCAGCGATGTCGATCCGCATTGCATCGACCTCTGCAAAAAGCACGCGAAAAAAGCCGGTGTCATGCTTGACTGGAAAGTGCGTCCGGTCAAAGAACTTGCAACCGAATGGAATAACGGCGTACTGATCTGCAATCCGCCGTACGGGGAACGTCTGTCCGACGCGAAAGCGGTCAAAGCGCTGTACCGGGAGATGCGCGCCGTATTTGATCGCATCCCGGACTGGCAGATCAATATCATTACATCCAACCGTGATTTCGAAACCGTCTACGGAAAGACCGCCGACCGACGCAGAAAGCTCAGTAACGGCGGTATGGTCTGTACGCTTTATCAGTATTACGCAAATAAACATTGAACCCTGCGCCGCCTGATGCGGCGTCTTATTTTATGATCGTCCGCATATGCTGATCGGGGAGGGTCAATATATGCGTAAACTCATTTCCTTGTTACTTACAATATCGTTTCTGTTTCCTGCAATGCAGACGGCATCGGCCGAAGGTCCCGCGCTGTCGTATTGCATCCGCCCGCTGAATTCCGATCTCATCATTGCGGAAAACAATGCCGACGAATGGCAGAATGTTGCGGGGATGACCAAGCTGCCCGCCGTGCTGACGCTGTGTCTTGCGGCGGACAAAGGTCTGCTCGACGAGAACGCCGTCGTCACGGTCGGCAGAAACGCCGCGGCGCAGGGAGGGCCGTCCGCCTATCTCAAAAAGGGCGAGACAATGACCGCGAAGGAACTGCTTCGCGCCGCGGTCATGATCTCTGCAGGCGACGCCATCTATGCGCTGTCCGAGCACGCGTTCGGGTCGGAGGAGATATTTTTAAACAACATCGAACTGACCATGCGGGCTGCGGGCGTCAATAAGGAATTGCCGGGATGTCTCGGTACGTATATGACGTTTTCCTGCAGGGAGCTGATTGCGCTCGGAGAATCGGCGGTCGGGAGTCCTACGTTTTTGAAATACTGCGCGGAAAAGTACCATGTGCTGGAGCATGCCGACGGCAGAAAGACGGAGCTTGCGACAGCAAACAAGCTCCTGACGGCGCTTCCCGGCTGTATCGGCCTGTTCACCGGCAGTTCAAGGGACGACGGCTACTGCGGCGTGTTTGCGTGCAGACGCGGGGAAGCGACGTATATCTGTTCGGTCATAGGGGCGCAGAACAGCAAAACCCGGTTCGAAACGGCGACGAAACTGTTCGAGGAGGCATTTGCGAACTATAAGTATTACACGATCTGCGATCCCGACGAACCGGTCGTCGAAGCGTACCCCGTCGAAGGCGGCGACGTCGATTCGATCGACCTTTGGACAAAGGAAAGCTTCGGACTGCTGATGAAAAAGAGCGGCGGCGACCCGCAGAAACGCTTCGATCTGCCGGAGATCCTTTCTGCGCCGCTGGATCCGGAACACGCGGTCGGCAGCATTTCCTTCTGCGACGCCGACGGTACACTACTTCTGGAAGCTGCGCTGTATCCGAAGGAAGCAGTGCGTGCAAGCGGGTTTTCGGAGATCCTGAAACGATTGCTTTTCCTGTTTGTAAGCGGATAAAGAAGCGGGGGAATTGCACTTGCAATACCCCGCTTTTTCGGTTATAATAGCTGCATGATACTGATGAATCTTAGTTTATTGATGAGCGATCCGCTCGAATTTCTGAAGCTTCTCGGATGTGTGCTTCCCGTGATGCTGTTGAGTCTGACGCTGCACGAGTGGGGGCATGCGTACGCAGCGCACCTGTGCGGTGACAATACGGCACGCAACCTCGGCAGAATGACGCTCAATCCGATCAGGCACATCGACCCGATCGGATTCCTTGCGATCCTGTTCGTCGGATTCGGCTGGGCAAAGCCCGTTCCGGTCAATCCCCGCAATTACCGCAATTACAGGCAGGGCGAGGCGATCGTTTCGCTTGCCGGCGTTACCATGAATCTCCTGCTTGCGATCGTTTTCTGCGCTGTGTACGTTCCTCTGTGCCGGATGTACCTGTTCGGGTCCTATTCGTGGCTGCAGAACGGTCTGTTGCTGCGTATCGTTGAATACGGGATCTCGCTGAATATCGTTCTGATGCTCTTCAACCTGCTTCCGCTCTATCCGCTGGACGGGTATCATATCTTTGAATTGCTGTTTGCGCGGCATCTGCCGATGAATGTATTTCTGTTTCTGCGCAGGTACGGTCAGTATATCCTGATCGCGATCCTGATCCTTTGCCGTGTGATCGGATTCCATCCGATCTCACTGCTGACATCCATGATCATTGATAAACTGATCACGCTCGCCCTTGCGATCGGCTGAATCTATGGAAGAATACCGCGTATCACTTTCACAATTCGAAGGTCCGCTCGATCTTCTGCTGCATCTCATCGACAGGGCAGAGATCAACATCGAGGATATCTTCGTATCCGAGATAACCGCGCAGTATCTTGCGTACATGGATGACCTGTCCGATATGGACATGGACCGCGCGAGTTCATTTCTGACAGTCGCTGCGCAGCTTCTTCTGATCAAATCGAGAAGCCTGCTGCCTCGTCCGCCCGCGGAAGACGAAGAGGAAGAGGATCCGAAGGAAGCGCTGATCCGGCAGCTGCGCGAGTATAAGGCGTTCAAACAGGCAAGCGAAGAACTGCATGAACGCTTCGAAGAGGCGAAGAAGTCATTCTCACGTCTGCCCGAGGACGTCGTGCTTCCGCCGCAGAAGTTCGAGCTCAACAACGCCACGATCGACAACCTGTATCAGGCGTTTCTGGACATTCTGAACCGTGAGAATGAGACGGAAGAAAAAGTCGACAGGTCTCAGAACGTCCGTCCCGACGTGTTTACGGTACGCGACCGCGTCGTACATCTGCGCGTAAAGCTCAAGGAAGGACGCGTGCGCTTTACCGACCTGTTCACCGACGCAAGTACGCGCATGGAAAAAGTCGTAACGTTTATGGCACTTCTGGAAATGCTCGCAAGAGGCGAAGTGCATATCACGCAGGGCGCGACGTTTGCGCCGATCTATATCCGCGCAAAAGCGCTGCAGGAGGGCGACGGTGAAGCCGTGTACATGGATGAGGTAGAGGACTGATGGAAAAAAAGAAAGCCGCAATCATAGAGTGCATGCTGTTCGTGGCGGGCGAGCCGGTTCTGATCACGGAGATTGCCCGTGTGCTCGAACAGGACGAAGCTTCGGTAAAAGCGCTCCTGTTTGAGATGGAAATGACCTATCGCGAGGAAGGACGCGGCATCTGCCTGTTGTCGACCGACGACACAGCACAGCTCGTATCAAACAGCGAATACATCGAATACGTCGAAGCGCTGCTGCAGCCGGAGCAAAAAAAGAGCGTGTCGCAATCCATTATGGAAACGCTCGCCGTCATCGCCTACAGGCAGCCGGTGACGCGCGCGGAGATCGAAGCAGTCCGCGGCGTTCGCTGTGAATACGCCGTATCGCAGCTGCAGAAGCTCGGATTGATCGCCGCTGTCGGCAGAAAAGATGTGATCGGCAAGCCGATGCTTTACGCCACGACCGATACGTTTTTACACAAGTTCGGTCTGCATAATCTGAGTGAACTCCCGACGCTTCCTCTGGAAACGCCGGAAACCATCGAAACCGTATAAGGGGGACCTATGAACAAGCGCACGGATTATCTTTCCTGGGACGAATACTTTATGGGCGTATCGCTGCTGTCCTCGTACCGCAGCAAGGACCCGAGCACACAGGTCGGCGCCTGCATCGTCAATGAAAACAACAAGATCATGTCGGTCGGCTACAATGGCTTTCCGATCGGCTGCAGCGACGACGAGTTCCCTTGGGACCGCGAGGGCGAACCGTACGACACGAAGTATCCTTACGTCTGCCACGCGGAGCTCAACGCGATCCTGAACAACGACGGCGCGTCCTTACAGGGCTGCCGCATCTATGTTGCGCTGTTTCCGTGCAACGAATGCGCAAAGGCGATCATCCAGTGCGGCATCAAGGAAGTCGTGTACCTTTCCGACAAGTATAACAATACGCCGATGAACCGCGCCAGTAAGCGGCTCTTCAACGCCGCTGGCGTCCGGCTCAGAAAGCTTATCCCGAAGCGCAGCTCTATCCTGATTGACTTTGACGAGAGCAAAGTGTGATGCATCAGCATAAAAACGACAATTAACGCATGTTTTATATATGATCCGATTGCTTTTTACACCGGATTGTTATATAATCATATCGGCAAATCGCCAAATGGCTGTTAGGAGGTAATGATATGGCATTTTGCAGAAACTGCGGCACGCAGATCGACGACGGGGCATCTTTCTGCCCGAACTGCGGAACACCTACGAATCCGAATGCGGTTCCCGTACAGAAGCAGGCAAAGAAATCGGGCGGTCCGCTTTTTTGGAGGATCTACACAAAAGCGTTCAAGGCGTTGATGGAAAAGCCGATCCGGCTTTGGGGCATTTCGCTCCTGGGCTCGCTTTTGATCTGCGTCGGCAGTCTGCTCGCGGGCTATGCGATCCCGGCGCTCGCAATCGCGGTCGGGACGCTGTTCACCGTTTCTCTTGCGGCGATCTTCCTCAAGGGATATAACAGAGAGCAGGTTTACTGCCATGAGCTGTTCGATACCTTCAAAGATTGGGGCACGATCAAGCGCGTTCTGACGGGTATGGGGTGGTCCTATCTCTGGATCTTCCTCTGGGCGCTGATCCCGATCGTCGGACCGGTCTTCGCTGTCATCAGATCGTATGAGCACGGACTGATCCCGTATATTCTGGTCAAGAAACCCGAGCTGAACGCGATCCGGGCGAGAGAACTGTCCATTGAGAAGACCAAGGGGCACAAGTGGCAGATGTTCCTTGCGGACTTACTCGTCGGCGCGGCGATCGGCATCGTCTTCGCGATTCTCGGAGGGCTCAGCGCAATCAAATATGTCGGCATCTTCTTTGCGATCGTTCTGGTTCTGCTTTACCTCTGCGTGATCGTTCTTCTGCCGCTGTTTATGGGCCTTGTCCATGCGGCGTTCTATGAGGAACTGATCGGCTGTGAAGAAGAACCGACAGAACCGGCAGAAACGGCGGCGGAAGAAGAAAAGGCCGAAGAATAACTCAGGTATCTCATTAGTTTAAAAGCGCTCCGGCATATTCCGGAGCGCTTTTCCATGTGAAATGCAATGATACACTAAAATACGGAAGCAAAGACAGAGTATTGATTGATCAATCATGGAAAAGACTCTTGAGCGCTTGCAGCGCGCGGCGGCTTGCCAGCGTATCATGCGTGCTTTCTTGGGACAGCAAGTTTTCATAACGCTCCTTTAATTTTCGCTTCAATCGGGTAGCTTCTCCTTCGGGAAGGCATTCGGATTTCAGAAGACGGACCGCTTCTGGTATTGCCGCGTCGCCGAGTTCATCGGTCAGATAGTCGATATCGATCCGGTTATCATCTTCATCATACGCTGCGCGAGCCAAATACCGATCAACGTTATATGCGGCGATCCTTCCGCGCGTGTTACAGAACGGCGCAATAAGCAGCACCGCCGCGACACATACGGTCAACACCGGCAAGACCTGTACGCGTCTGATCCACTGCGAAAGGATCAGTGTGATAAAACCGACCGCAAACAGGAACAGCAGGACCGCGACAAAGAACCGGGTATAAGTAAGATCGAACCGCTCGATATAGAGCGCAAGCTTCGAAAACGCTGTGGCGATCAGGATCAGCGTGGCGAGCGCGAGCAGCGTATTTGCGGCCTTCTTTAAGACGTTGGCGGCATTGCCGGACTCTTTTGCGAAAATTGTAAAGGACGTGCAAAGCAGCGCGTTGAGCGCCGAAACCGCGCACAGTTCAAAAAAGCCGTTTCTGGCATACTCGGCCGCCGTATACTCGTCCGGAAGCACCCCGGAGAACGCGCTCATGTAGAATGTCCACTGCGAAAAGAAAAACAATCCGTAAATGGCAAGCAGCGTGAGGGAGGGGATGAGGAATACGATCGCCGGGATCTTTTTGATGCGCGAACCGATCAAATCCGCTTTTTCCTGCGTTGAAAAGCCGTCAAGCTTCTGCTTTTTCGAAGAGCAGAAGGCGGAAAACAGCAAAGCTGCGATCGGTACCGAGATCACCAGCTTCAGAATCGCTTCCGGGACGTCCTCTAACGTAAAATCGACTTTGATCAATGCTTCGAACCGCGGATCATAGGAAAGAAGCGAGATAGCGATCAGACCGAGCACAAACGCCGCAGCAATGCCGATGCATGCATACAACACAGCCATGCCTGCTTTTTTCGAGCGGGTCTTCCAATGAAAGAGCGAAAGGAAATACGCTGCAAAGGAGAGGAACGGATAGACGAAAATCGCTTTTACGGCATCGAGGATAAACGTCCCCGTGCGAAGCCGCTTGTTATGGTTTCCGAAAAGCGACAGCGTAAAGAACGCATATGCGATCAGGATCGCGTGCGCGTATACATAAGCGGTTTCAAAGAACAGCCCGTTGATCCAGGCATGCATGGAGAAGACAACGCCCGAGATGAGCGAAAAGATCGTAATAAAGCCCGGCTTGGCGCCGCAGAGCAAGCCGAGGATGAGCGTTGCCGCAAACAGCGAAGCGGTTGTGATCCAGAAGAGGAGCGCATTCTCGTGAAAGATCGACGTCCATAGAAGATAAGCCGCAATTGTCAGTAAGATCGCATACACAAAACCGACAGCGCGCTTTTTTACGCTTTCATTCGGATTCTCGTCTTGTATTGTCTGTATTTGTTCCATTGTTCCTTCCTTTCTGACGGCTCTGTTGCCGTTGTTCTGATATTCCGAATTGTCTTATTTGGGATAGTATTGTAATGTTTCTTTTACGGACAAATACCGTTCAATAGCGTACATTGGGAAGATCCGGCGGATCGGTGACGGGCGTCCATTCGATCCCGATCAATTGCAGTTTTTCATACAGCACTTCCGCTGTATCAAACGGACCGATCACGCTGTCATCCGTCGTATCGAGCGCGTAGTAGCTTAATATGCGCGCGTCCTTTTCTTCATCGGAGAGGAACGTATCCGCCGTTTTGATGCCTTCCAGAAGAATGAACGGCTCCCGTACGCAGAATCCGGTGATAAAGAATTGCGGAATGGGATTGCTCCAACATTGGCCGTCATGCCGCTTACCGATCGTGATACCACGAGAATTGACCCGCACGAG
>CAMYWS010000006.1 GCA_947302865.1 uncultured Clostridia bacterium | reverse complement strand
AAGGCGCATTGGGACGGCGTCGCAAAGCCGCTCAACGGGCTCGGAAAATTAGAGACCGCCGTCGTCCGCATTGCAGGCGTGACCGGCGATGAGAACGTGTCGATCGACCGCCGCACGGTGCTCGTGCTCTGCGCGGACAACGGGATCGTCAAAGAGGGCGTCACGCAGACCGACGCGTCCGTGACCGCGACGATGGCACGGCGGATCTCGGAGCATCGTTCCTCGGTCTGCCTTATGGCAAAAACCGCCCGCGCGGACGTGATCCCGGTCGATCTCGGTATGCTTTCCCGCGTGCCGGGTGTGCGCGATCTCTCGGTCGGAAACGGTACCGCGAACATGGCGGAGGGTCCCGCCATGACCGAAGCACAGACCCTGAAGGCGATCGAAAACGGCATATTGCTTGCAAAGGAACGCAAGGCGGCGGGGGATCGGATCCTCGTCACCGGCGAAATGGGCATCGGCAACACCTCGACGTCCTCCGCGATCGCGTCGGTGCTTCTGAACCTTCCGGTCGAAACCGTCACGGGACGCGGCGCGGGGCTTTCCGACGCTGGGCTTTTACGCAAGCGGGAAGCGATTTCCCGCGCGATCGCGGTGAATAAGCCCGATCCGAAGGATGCGTTCGACGTATTATGTAAGCTCGGCGGGTTCGATATTGCAGGACTTGCGGGGCTGTATATCGGAGCGGCTATGGTTCGGCTGCCGATCCTGATCGACGGACTCATCAGCTCCGTGGCGGCGCTCGTCGCGTCGCGGCTCGTGCCGAATTGCGTCACGGCAATGCTTGCAAGCCATTGCTCAAAGGAACCGGTTGCCGAGGCGATCCTCAATGAACTCGGACTTTCGGCGATCCTGTTTGCGGACATGAAGCTCGGCGAGGGCACCGGCGCGGTGTGCATGCTGCCTCTTTTAGACATGGCGCTTGCGGTCTATCACGGCTCGGTCTCGTTTTCGGAGACCGGCATCGAACCGTACACGCCGCAGGGAGGGAACCTATGCTGATCCTCGTGACCGGCGGGTCGGCGTCAGGCAAAAGCGCATACGCGGAATCGCTGTGTCTTTCACATTCGCCGCGGGTCTATCTTGCCTGCATGCAGCCGTTCGGCGAAGAGGGCAGGAAGCGGATCGAACGCCATCGCGCCATGCGAAGGGACAAGGGATTCCTGACCGTCGAGCGGTACACGGACCTTGCTTCGCTTACGCTGCCGCCGTGCAAGTGCGTGCTTCTGGAGGATCTCGGCAACCTTGCCGCAAATGAAATGTTTGCAGCCGAGCCGCCGCGCGATCCGTTTGACGCGGTGATCCGCGGTATAGATATGCTGCTTTCGCAATGTGAACGCCTTGTTATCGTGACCGACGAGATCGGAAGCGACGGCGTAAACTACGATCCCGCCACGACGGCGTATATTGCCGCGCTCGGCGCTTTGAACCGTGCGCTTTCCGCGCGTGCGGACGCAGCGGTCGAGGTTGTCGCCGGGATCCCGATTCCGCTGAAAGGAGAACTGCCCGCATGAAAACGCTTTGGACCGCAATCGTATCCGCGTTTTCCACGTTCTCGGTCCTGCCGGCGCCGCGGATCGAGTGGAACGAATATTCCCTGAAAAACGTCCTTGCCGCGCTGCCGCTGGTCGGCGTCGTGATCGGCGGGGTTTTGTGCCTGTATTATTGGCTCTCGTCCCTGTTGCAGCTTCCCGCGATCCTGTCGGCGGTCGTCTTCACGATCCTGCCGGTCGCGCTTTCCGGCGGCATCCATATGGACGGTTTTGCCGACATGACCGACGCGCTTTCAAGTCACGCGGAGCCTGAAAAGAAGCGCGCGATCCTGAAGGATCCGCACTGCGGCGCGTTTGCCGTGATCGCCGTCGGGTGCTACCTTTTGCTGTATTTCGGACTTTCCGCTGCGCTGCCGCTTGACTGGAAAACGATCGGGCTTTTAGGAGTCACGCACGTATTGTCGCGCGCGATCGGCTCGCTGCTGAGTTTGCTGCCTTCGGCAAGTGCGGACGGCATGCAGCGCGCGTTCCGCGATTCCGCGTCAAAGGGCTCCGTCTGGATTCTGCTTTGCTGGGTCATGCTCGCGCTTTCCGGCGCGGCGGTGCTGTCGCCTTTGGCGGCAGTCGGAATGCTCCTTGCGGGCGGGCTCGTGTTTCTGTATATCCGGCATACGGCAAAGAAACAATTCGGCGGCATGTCCGGCGATCTTGCGGGTGCGGGGATCACGCTCTCCGCAATCGCGATGGTACTCATGCTCGTGCTTTCGGAAAGGGCGGTAAGTTTATGGTTCTGATCCTCGGAGGACTCGGCGCGGGCAAGCGCACGTACGCAAAAACGCTCGGCTTTACGGATGCGGAGATGTCAAACGATCCGTACGCGGACGCGCCGGTGCTCGTTGCTCTCGAAGCGACGGTGAAAGCCGATCCCGCTTCCGCGGAAGCGCTTTTGCCGCGTCTTCTCGGAAAGAAACTCGTCCTCTGCCGCGAGGTCGGCAGCGGTGTGATCCCGACGGACTCCGGTGAACGTGAATGGCGCGAGGCGGCGGGACGGCTCTGCTGCGCGCTTGCGGAACGCGCGGACGCGGTCGTGCGCGTTGTCTGCGGGGTACCGACCGTGCTGAAAGGAGAACTGCCATGCATGTGCGACTGATCCGCCACGGGCTGACGGCGGGCAACGTCGCGGGTCGCTACGTCGGCAAAACCGACGAGCCGCTGTGCCCGGAGGGACGTGCCGCCGCAGAAAAAAAAGAAAAGGATTTTTCACTCGATCGCGTGTATGTTTCGCCCATGAAGCGGGCACGGGAGACCGCGGCGATCCTGTTTCCGAACGCGAAACAGATCGTGATAGCCGACCTTCGGGAAATGGATTTCGGCGCGTTTGAGGGGCGTTCCGCCGATGAGATGGAGCACGATCCCGTCTATCGCGCATGGGTCGACGACCTCTGTCGCGGCGCATGTCCCGGCGGCGAATCGCAGGCGGAATTCCATGCGCGGGTCGGCGCGGCGTTTGCCGAAACGGTGCGCGCGCTCAAGAGCGACGCGACGTTCGTGGTTCACGGCGGCGTCATCATGTCGGCGTTCTGGCAGTTTGCCGAGCCGAAGAGGAATTTTTACGACTGGATCACGCCGAACCTTTCCGGCTACGAAGCGGACTGCGCGGAACGCGACGGTGCGCTCGTCCTGATAAACGTGCGGCAGCTGCCGTAAAACAAAGATACTGAAAAAGGATGGCAAGCGATTGCCATCCTTTTTGTGTGTCCGTAATTATAGCATCGTTTTTCGGAGTTCTTCGCCCGAGAGCGGGGAGAGGTCCGCGGGCGCGACGTCGAAGACGGTCAGACAGCCGGTCCGTCCGCGGGCTGCCATGCGCCCGACCGCGCGCGCAAACGCCACAAGCACGCCGGCCGTGAATTCCGGATTGGAATCGAGCGAAAGGGCGTATTCGATCCGGTGCGTGTGCTCGTCGGAAAAGCCTGTCTTGCCGGTGCGGATCACGAACCCGCCGTGCGGCAGCGCGCCGTGCTTCTCCCGCATTTCCTCCGCGGAAATGAACGTGACCGTCGTATCATAATCAGCAAAATAGTTCGGCATCGTCCTGATCGCCGTTTCGATGGCGGCCTTGTCCGCGTCCGGCGCGGCGACGACGTAGCATTCGCGCAGGTGCTTCTGCCTTGCGGAAAGCTCCGGCTGTTTGCCGGAACGCACGGCGTCGAGCGCTTCGGGGATCGGGACCGTGTACTGCCTGGCGTCCAAAACGCCCGGAATGCGGCGGATCGCGTCGGAATGCCCCTGACTTACGCCGCGGCCCCAGAAGGTATAGTCCTTTCCGTCCGGCAGGATCGCGCCGGCATAGAGCCGATTCAAAGAAAACATCCCGGGATCCCAGCCGCAGGAGATCAGCGAAAGCTTCCCGCCGGTCTTTGCCGCGGCGTCCACCGCGTCGAAATGCGCGGGGATGTTCGCGTGCGTGTCAAAGCTGTCGATCACGTTGAAGTCCTTCGCGAGCGTCGGCGTGAGCACCGGCAGATCGGTCGCGCTGCCGCCGCAGAGGATCACCGCGTCGATCTCATTTTTGTGTGCGCCGATCTCGTCGGCGGCAAAGACCTTTGCGCCGGTGTACGTGCGTACCGTGCCCGGGTCGCGCCTTGTAAAGACGCCGACCAGCTCCATATCGGGATTTTTCAGGATCGCGGCTTCCACGCCGCGTCCGAGGTTTCCGTATCCGTAAATCGCTAATCTCATGGTTTGTCTCCTTAAGCTCGTTAAATTATATATTATCACAGACAGAAAGCGCAGTCAATCTTTTTTCGCTTCGACGGCACGTTCGGACGTTTTGAAATCGGACAAAATTCCGGGAAAATTGTCCGAAGTTTCTGTGCTATGCTTCAGTCAACGAAAGGCAGGGAGGCGCACATGAACAGGCGAACGGAACGGATGAACAGCGCGATCGGGGCGTATTTTGCGGCCTGCGACGCAACGCGCGAGCGTCGCGAGCTGAAAAACGGAGGCATCGAAGAGAGACAGATCCCCTACACCCTGTTCGGCCTTGCGCGGGCGGTGCGGCTGACGCCGGAGGAAGTGCTTTCGGCGTTTCACACCGGACGCTGCTCCAAGGAGGAGGAGCTCCTGCGCGACGCTGTGCTGAAGATCGCCGCCTATACGCTCGAGCGGGCGCTGCTCGGCGAGCTCAACTACCAGTCGGCGCTGGAAGCGCTCAAGGGGATGGGGCTTTCCGGGACGGCGGCACAGGCGGACGGAGAACTTCAGATCGTTCTGGATGACGCGGCGGGGAGGTATTCGGAATGATCCTGCATTTAGAGGGAACGCCGAACCCGAAACAGGAACTGTTCTTCCTTGCAAAGGCGCGGCACGTCGCTTACGGCGGCGCGCGCGGCGGCGGCAAGTCGTGGGCGATGCGCCGAAAGTTCGTGCTCCTTGCCTTTCGTTACGCGGGGCTCAGGCTTCTGCTTTTGCGCCGGACGCTGCCGGAACTCAACGAGAACCACGTGCTGCCGCTGCAAAGGGAGCTTGCCGGCGCCGTCACCTATCAGGCGACGCAGCGCGCGTTCCTGTTTCCGAACGGCAGCCGGATCAAGCTCGGCTACTGCGACCGCGAAGCGGACGTGTTCCAGTATCAGGGGCAGGAATACGACGTGATCGGACTTGAAGAGGCGACGCACTTTACCGAGACGCAGATGCAGTTTCTGACCACCTGCAACCGTTCGGTGCGCACGGACTTCTCGCCGCGCATGTACTACACCTGCAACCCCGGCGGCATCGGTCACGCGTGGGTCAAGCGGCTGTTTATCGACCGCGATTACCGCAACAGCGAGAAGGCGGCGGATTACGTCTTCATCCCGGCGCGGGTCACCGACAACCCGGTTTTGCTCCGGACGAATCCGCAGTACCTTGAAACGCTCGAAAACCTGCCGAACCACCTCAGAAAGGCGTACCTGGACGGCAACTGGGACGTCCTCGAAGGACAGTTCTTTCAGGAGTTCGACCGCAGTATACACGTCGTCAGCCCGACGAGGCTCCCGATGGAGTGGAAGCGCTTTCGCGCAATGGACTGGGGCTACAACGACCCGTGCTGCGTACTGTGGTTTGCCGTCGCGCCGGACGGAAAGCTCTTCGTATACCGCGAGCTGTACGTTCGCAAGACGCTTTCGAGCGAGATCGCAAAACGGGTTGCAGCGCTCTCCGAGAGCGAACGCATCGCCTACACCGTCGCTTCGCCCGACGCATGGCAGCAGCGCGGGCTGAAGGGCGCGGAGGGAGAGAGCATTGCGGAGGTGTTCAGCCGCAACGGTGTGCCGCTCATCCCCGCGGACAACGCCCGCGTGCCGGGCTGGCAGCGCGTTCGCGAAGCGTTTGCCAAAAGTCCGGACGGAACGCCGGAACTGAAGATCTTCGAGACCTGCCGCAACCTCATCCGCACGCTGCCGACGCTGACCTTCGACACGCACGACTGCGAGGACGTCGCGGACAACTGCGAGGACCACGCGCCGGAAGCGCTGCGCTACGGGCTGATGAGCCGTCCGCGCCCCGCGCCGCAGGAGAAGCGGAGGAAACTCTTCCGCTACGATCCGCTTTCGAGCACGCCGGTGGGGAACCCGGGATTCCGGGGACTGTGACACCTCATCACCGCCTGCGGCGGAGCTTCTCCTCAAGGAGAAGCCTTGAAACAAGCCTTCCCCTTTGAGGGGAAGGTGCCGAAGCGTGAGCGAGGCGGATGAGGTGGGCACGCTGAAAAGCGTAAGCTTTTGCGGATGGATGAATTGCGGCAGCGCCGCATGAATTGTCCCTGCGGGACGTGAATCCACTTCGTTACAGAGGTAGATCGCGCGACTTTGCCTCCCTTGTGTAAAGGGAGGTGGATCTGCCGTCAGGCAAAGACGGAGGGATTGTCTGCGTTGTCTGCCGCGTACCATGCCTTCGGACATGCATTGCGCCTCCGGCGCATGAAAAAATGAAAATGAAAAAGGAGTCCAAATGAAACCAAGACAATCCGAAACCAAACGGCGGTTAGCCGAAGAAGCGACTGCGCTGTTCAACGAGTTCCGCAACGCGTATGTGAACGAGTGGCGGCGGCAGGAGCACAATGAGCGGATGTATCGCGGGGAGCATTGGTACGACGTGCCCGTGACCGATCCGAATGAGCCGCGTCCGGTCACGCCGATCCTGCAGTCCACGATCGAGAATGTGTCCGCAGATCTCGCGGACCAGACGCCGGAGGCGATCATCACGCCCGAAAGCGCGGCGGACGCCTATGCCGCGCAGGTCATCGACGCAGTCATCCGCAGAAACCACGACGCTGCCGCGTACCCGGTCGAGTACCGCCGCATGATCCACGACCTGCTGGTCAGCGGCTGGTGCGTGCAGGAGGTCGGCTACGACAGCGCCGAAAACGGCGGCCTGGGCGGCGCGTTCATCCGTCACGCCGACGTCCGCAGCATCCTCATCGATCCGCTGGTCACCGACCTGCAGGACGGGCGCGCCGTGTTCAAGCTCGCGCTGCGGCCGAAGGCGTGGATCGAAACACACTATCCCGACCTGTATCCTTTGATCGAATCCCGTCCGATCGACACGGCGGAGCTGATCACCGACGAGATCCTTTCGCCCGATCCGAAAAACGCCTGTCTTCTGATCGAATACTGGCGGCGCGAATACGACGCGGACGAGGATGCGTACCGCGTGCACATGGCGCTTTTATGCAACGGCGTCGTGCTCGAGGACAGCCGCGATGTGAAACCCGAGGGCTATTTTGCACACGGCAGGTATCCGTTCGTATTGACGACGCTCTACCCGCGAAAGGGAAGCGCTCTCGGCTTCGGCATCGTCGACCTGTTCGGCACACAGCAGCTCTACGCGGACAAGCTCGACCAGCTCGTGCTGAAAAACGCGTTTCTGGCGTCGCGCAACAAGCTGCTCGTTACCGACGCATCCGGCTTCGACCCGGATGATCTCCGCGACTGGTCCAAAGACGTGCACACCGGCGAGAACCTGAACGGCGTAACGTGGATGTCCACCGCGCCGCTGCCGGACTACCTGCTCTCCTACATCCGCGCGATCCGCGAGGACATCAAGGAGGAGAGCGGCGCGAACGATTCCTCCCGCGGGGCGGCGCCGGGCGGCGTGACCGCGGCGCGCGCGATCGAAGCGCTGCAGGAGATGAGCACCAAGCGCGCGCGGATGGCGACCGACCAGATGCACGAGGCGTTCCGCGAAGCGGTGCGGCTCGAGATCGAAACGGAGCGAGAGTTCAACTGCTTCCTGCGACCGGTGACGATCACCGTCGACGGAGAACCGAAGGAAGTACTGTTTGACAGCGATGTGCTGTTGAAGAGCGCGCCGGGCGGCGCGGTGCTTCCGGTCGAGTTTCTGATCTCGATCAAGGCGGTGAAGCGCAGCCGCTTCGCAAGCGCGGCACAGAACGAGCTCATGATGAACCTGCTGTCTATGGGCGCCGTCAACCGGGAACAGGCGATCTCGCTGATGACCTTTGAGGGCAAGGAACAAGTGTTGAAACACATCAGGGAGGCGGCGGAGGAAGAACCGCTGTTTCCCGAACGAATGAAGAAGAAACGATTCGGAGGTAATTTATGATCTTCAAAAAGAAAGAGACGCCCGCCGTAAACGTACCGGCGGAGACCGAAGCGGAGAATCCGTTCATCGAAGCGGCAAACGCGCTGGTCGAGATGGAACAGAACGGCGAGCTGCCCGAGGGCTTCGACCTGCAGGCGGCGGTGCAGGACCGCGCGTTCGCAATGCTTTTGCAGGAATTCGAGCCGAAGGCGGCAGTCCGCATCTACGCCGCGGAAAAGCGCGCCGAAGAGGCGGAGAACAGCGTGAAGACCCGCATGAGCGAGCAGGCAAGAAGCCGCAGCGCGCTCCCGAAATCCCAGCGCACCGACCGCGCCGCGGCGCCGGCGCCGGATTACATGTCCATGTCGAGGGAAGCGTTCTCGGCGCTTGAAAAACAGTACAGAAACGCCGCGCATAACGGCAAACGAGTCCAGATCTAAAAGGAGGAACCTATGGCTATCAATACCACTCTGAACACCGCAACCGGTGCATATTTCAACAAGCAGTTCTACGACAAGAAGCTCCTGGAGACCGCAAAGACGCGGCTCGTCCACGCAAGCTTCGGTCAGAAGCGCAGCATTCCGCGTCACGGCGGCAAGCGCGTGGAGTTCCGCAAGTACAATCTCTTTACGCCCGACGTTGATTCCCTGACGCTCGTGGAGGGCGTTACGCCGGAAGGGCAGTCGCTTTCGCAGTCCAACGTGGAAGCGGAGGTCAGTCAGTACGGCGCGTACGTTGAGGTCAGCGACCTGCTCGACCTTACCGCGTACGACGAAGTGCTCGCGGATTCGGCAGAGCTTCTGGGCGAGCAGCTCGGCACCGTGATCGAATGGGTCACGCGCGACGCAATGTGCGCCACCACGAACGTGCAGTATGCGAATGGCAGAACGCGCCGTATGGACGTTCAGAAGACGGACGTGCTGACCGTTGCGGAGGTCCGCAAGGCGGTCCGCACCCTGAAAAAGAACAAAGCGCGCATGTTCACGACCGGCACGGACGGTTCCGTGCGGCGTCCGCATTTTGTCTGCATCTGCTCGCCGGATGCGACCTACGATCTGCAGAGCGATCCGCTCTGGCAGGACGTAAGCAAGTACAGCAACGCGGAGCAGATCTACTCCGGCGAGATCGGACGTCTGTTCGGCGTCGTGTTCGTCGAGTCGACCGAAGCGAAGGTCTACCGTCAGACGATCTATCTGAAGGCAAAAACGGTCAGCGGCACGGCGACGCACAACGTCACGTTCGCGACCCTGCCGAACGAAGAGGGACGCAAGTACCTGTCGGTTGCCGGAAACACGCTGTATTATGACGGCGACGCCGTCACGATCGCGTCCTACAACGAAACGACGAACACGGTGACGCTCGAGGATTCGATCACCTATAACACGATCGATGCGTTCTACACCCAGGATGCGGGCGCAATGGATCAGAACAACAAGGCGGCGGACGTCCACGCGACGCTGGTCTTCGGCGCAGACGCTTACGGCGTGATCGACGTCGACGGCTCCGGCACGATGGAAACCATCATCAAACCTCATGGCAGCGAAGGCAGCGGCGATCCGCTCAATCAGCGCGCGACGGTCGGCGCCAAGGTCGCTGCGTACGCGGCGAAGGTGCTGAACCCGCTGTGGATCGTGCGTATCGAGCACGGCGTTACGGCATAACGAAACAGGCAGGGGGAAGGGAGAGCCCTTCCCCCCGCAGAAAAGGAGGACCCGAATGAAACAGAAGGAAATGATCGCTCCGATGGAAAACGGAGCAGAAACCGAAGCACGGGTTTCCGTGTACGTACCCTCCGAAGGCACGGGGCCGTTTCTGGAGGGCGCGCTGAACGGCGTGACCTTCCGGATTCCGACCGATACGGTCGTGGAGCTTCCGAAGCGCATTGCGGACGTGATCGCCGAAAGCCGCAGGGGGATGCGGGCGAGCAGCCGCGACGTCGAAGCGTTTACCGGCGCTGGCGGCAGAAAGATCGGGTGAACGCCGTGACGGTCATGGAATTGATTCAAAGCGCGCTCGGCGAGCTCGACCACCCCGAGAACACCGCGGCGCTGCCGCTTTGGCAGGAAAAGCTTCTGCGGTTTGCGAACGAAGCGGTGGTCGATCTTTACGAGACGTTTCACCCGTGGCGGCGCGATCCGCTGCCGCTTGCAAACGGTCTGCTTGATCTTACGGCGCTTCCGTACACGGTCGCGAAGGTGTTGGGCGTGGAGCGCAGCGGGATGCGCGTCCCGTTCTGCTTCGACACGGATACGAACGTGCTGCGCGTGCCCGGCGTAAAGGACGGGATGATGACCGTCGTCTACCGGTATCTGCCGAAAACGCTTGTCGAGAACGACGACGAACCCGAGCTGCCCGCAGCGTGCCACCCGCTGATCGTTCTGTACATGGTCGGACGCTTCTCGCTGATCAACGACGCGCAGGGACTGAACCACGCGTCCGCGGCGATGTCGCTGTACGAAACGCGCAAGCGCCGTCTGAAGCTTGATCTGGACGAGCCGACGGATTATCAGATCACCTGCCGGTGGTAGAAGGGAGGCGCTTATGGCATACCAGACCGTTTCGCTTCCCTCGTTCGGCAGCGTGCGCATGGACCTGTCGGAAGGGCTTCTGAAACCCGACATGAGCCCGGACGCCTGCAATGCGGACACACGCACCGGCGCGCTGCGCACCGCGTCCGGGTTTTCCCGCGCAGTGCCGGAGCTTGTCACGGCGGACACGCCGTTCGAACGGATGTACGTCTACGCGACCGAACAGGGCAGCCGATACATCGCCGTCGCGCAGGACGCGATGTATTACTACAACGAATCGGTGCATACGTGGCGGATGCTGTACCAGTTCGAACGCGGCGTCACCGGCGAACGCATGGATTTTCTGAAGGTGCGCATCGGCACGGCGGACCGCCTGCTGATCGCGTGCGGGACCGAGCCGATGCTGACGTTTGACGCGGAGACGAACTTGGTCGACGTGTTCGGCACGGCGGAAAAGCAGTCCGATAAGAAGGTCAGCTACGTCGAGCTGTACTTCGGCCGGCTGTTTGCCGCCGGCGACCCGCAGGCGCCCGCGCGGCTGTACTGGAGCAAAGCGCCCGGCGGCGGCAGGACGATTGACGACTGGCGCAGCGACGCGACGAGCGAAAACGTGTCCGGCGGCTACGTGGACGTCGGCGTGGACGACGATCCGATCACGGGGCTTGTTGCCATGTCGAACCAGCTTCTGATCTTCAAGCGCGACTCGCTTTACCGGCTTCTGGGCGATCGCCCGGGGAACTACCGCATCATTCAGGTCGACGCGGCGTTCCGACAGCCGCTGCACACCGCCTGCGTGCGCTATGCGGATCGTCTGTTCTTCCTGACCGAAGGCGGGCTTTGCTTCTATGACGGACAGACCGTCCGCAAAAGCGCGTCGTTCCGCGCACTCGAACCCGTCCTGAAGCTTGCGAACCTCAACGGCGCCCGCGCCGCCGCATGCGACGACACGCTGTACTTTGCGATCCGCATGCGCTTCGGCGCGCCGTACAACGATACACTGATCGAGTACGACGTACTGCGCGATCGGTTCATGCTTCGGAAGGGCTTCACCGCCGTCGATCTGTGCACTGTGCACGGTACGCTGTACCTTTTGACCGGCGCGGGCAAGCTTGCGGCGTTCGACAACAATACGAGCTATGACGGTGATCCGATCGACGCGTGGTGGAATACGCCCGCCATGGATCTCGGCAGAAAGGATACAAACAAAACGCTTCTGCGGCTCACCGCGACCGGCGAGGGATGGATCGGCGTGCGCGTCATATCCGACGGCGGAACGTACGAAACGAACATCCGTCTGTCCTCCGTTCCGCTCGGCGTGACCGAGATCCCGCTGCGCGGCGTCGGGCGGGTGTTCCGGCTCAGGTTTTCCTCCGTGAACGGAGAGCCCTTTACGCTCGACGCGCCCGTGACGCTGCTGTTCGATCAGCAGAAGCGGCCGTGCTGAAAGGAGGCGCTCTATGGCATACACACCCACCGGCATGCAGGCGCTGTTTCCGGTCTATCTCGGACGCATGCCGTCCGCGGCGGTCGACCGGGACGCTTACGATTCGAGCGTCGCGCAGAACGAAAACAATCTGAATCAGAATCTGGAGCTTCTTTACAACAAGCTTCTGGAGATCGAAACGGCATTAGCCGAACGAACGGAAGGAGAATAATATGATCAAACTACCCATCAAACCATTGACGCCGCCGATCCGCATCACGCAGCCGAAACAGCCGAAGCCGAAGGAAACCGCATCCACCGGCGGCAGCAGCGGCAGTTCCTCCGGGGGCGGGTCGACGCCCGACATCCCCTCGTTTGAATCCCTGTTTCAGGAGATGCTGAAGTACTATCTCCCCGAAACGGTCGAGTTTACGCCGCTCGACGAGAGCGTGCTGTCCGAAACGATCAAAAACTGGCTGCGCCCCGCGTACGAGCAGGCGATCGAAGCCCGCCGCGACCAGACGGAACGCATCAACGCCGAGCTCGACGCGGACGCGTGGTCGCGCGGGATGGGGCAAAGCACCTATCTTTCTGACGTCAAGGAACGCCAGTATCGCGGGGAATCGCGCGACGTCAGCGCGCTCGAAAGCAATTACGCCTCCGAGCTTGCGGGACATCTGTACGACGCGATGAAGGAACAGCAGCAGAAGAAGATCGAAGTCGACGAATTCAACGCCGAGCAGATCAACCACGCCCGCGAGCAGGCGACGAGCGCCGCGCAGGCGCTGTACCGCGCGCTGCTTTCCGCAGGGGCCGGCACCGGCGGCGGAGGCGGCGCGTCCTCGGACAGGAACGCGTCGGAGGACGGCGGATCCTCGATGCTTTCGCTGCTGCTGGAAAACGGCAAGGATACCCAAAAGTCGGACTATCGCACGATCGCCAACCTCGTCGCGCGGATGTCGCCGCAGGAGCGCAGACGCCTGTATGACCGGAATGACACGAAGTATCTGGCGCTCCGCAGCGATATCCTCTGGAGTCTCGGCGGGGACGAATACGCAAAGCTCATGCAGCAGTTCCCCGGCGCGTAACGACCGGAGCAAAACAGCAGCCTCGTTGGGGCGGTCCGCATTAGGAAGCTATGCGTAAAAAACGGAGCAGCCGATATCGGCTGCTCCGTTGCGTGTGATATGTTCCCTCAGGTTCCGACGACGGCGGGATCGTATCCTGCGCGTCGTCAGTCGAGCTTATAGATGCGCAGACCGTCGAACTTGCGGATCAGCTTCAGCATGGTATTGAACGGCTTCCAGTCCTTGCCTTGGTCCTCCTCGGAGAGTTGCAGGTAATGCTTTGCGATCTCCAGCTCGCCGAAGTCCCCGCTCATGCAAAGCTTGTGCTGCCGCATCTGTTCGCGCAGCGCATAGCGGTTCGTGTCGCCCTCGACCTGCGCCGTTTCGTACAGATTTCCGGCAGTCCAGCCCATCGCGCGATGCGCCCGGACCCAGCGGGCATGTTCCATCGGCGCAAACGTCGCGATCTGCTCGGAGGAGAAGGCACGGATCATTTCAAAATCGACGGGGCGATCCGTGTAGAAACAGCCGATCGCGTTGAGGTATTTCGAAAAGCTCTTGACCTGATTGATATTATAGAGCTTGTACTCGAGGGACATGCTGTCGAAATCGCGTTCGAGGGTCTCCGCCGAGATTTCGTCCTCTCTGCCTTCGTAGCTGTAGCGTCCGTTCAAGGCGACCGCAAAGTCATACATATGCAGAAAACTGCTGCCGGACAGATAGGTGTGCTTGCTCCTGCGGTCGGCGGTGCGCATAAACGTGGTGATGAACAGCGGATAATGGGAAAGATCGACGATCTTTTCAATATCGGTACGGAAGCGCTGCTCCTTTTCCGCCATATCGCTGTATGCCTTGAGCCGCGGCGGAGCTCCCTCGGATCCGTTCTGTTCCCATGTGCGGTAGCTTGCTTCATAAGCGCCGATCTTTTCGGATTCCTCCGCGTCGAAGCAGTACAGGGCATGGATCATTCCGCGGGCAAAATCGAATTCCGCATCCATCGGGTGCAGCTCTGTGCGGGAATTTCTGCCGTACGCGGTGCGGTCCCAGCACTGCAGCTCGTCGCAGAGCATCAGAAGATACGCGAGCGGATGCAGCTCCGCCTTGAGCGGCGCTTTATGCTTGTCCTCGGATTTATAGAAGGCGATCGCGAACTTGAAGAGACTGTTATGCAGCATGATCGCTGTCAGCACATCCAGATGCGCTTCGCTGAGCTTTCGCGGACCGTATTGCTCAACGAACTCCTGATAGAGACGCGTCGCGCTGAAATAAGCATGATCCATGAAATACCCGAACCGGTCCGGATCGGTCGGCTTTTTGAGAATGGTATCGTAAAGATATGCCTCCGTCACATCGTACGCGTCTCCGAGCCGCTTTGCGATCCCGTAAGCCAGGAGCTGCTCCACCGAGCCGAACGGCTGTCCGAACAGCTCCGCAAGGTGTTTCGACGCATCTTCACCCAGGTCGGAAAGACAGTTGAGATTGCGATAAGCGAGGAACATGCTTCCCGGTCCGCGTTTCTTCCGATCTACCTCAAAGTAGGCAAGCACCTGCTCAAAGGGGATCTCAAACGGATAACCGATGTCGTGGAACAGCGAAGTCAGTCCCCAGTATTCCAGAAAGAATGCGGCTGCGCGGTGTTCATCCTGATTGGGTTTGAAGCCGTAAAATGTCTGGAACGTTTTGCGGAAGCTCTCGTTCGTTTCATAGATCGCAAGTCCAAGCGCAAAGACGTAGACCGAATGGGAATAGTGATCGCGGTGCTTCATCAGCAGAGAGCTCGCGTTCGACTCGAATTCCGAAAGCAGCTCGATCATCTTGCTGGAGCGACCGTACGCGCCCATGAACATTTCAAGGAAGCAGTAATAGACGGTATATGCGTCCTCGGCGACGCCGGAATCAATGAACTGCTCCAGCTCGCGCTCCAGGCACAACCGGTCGATATCCATCTGCATGTTATACGGGATCTGTCCCTGCCGATAGCTTGTGCCGAGGTACCGTCCGCTCTGCCGTTCCTCGCGCTCTGCTTCGGGCGAGAAGCGAAGCCCCTCGCAGCGATCGTGCAGAAACCGCAGCGCAGCGGATTTCAGATCGCTGCCCATTCTGCCTGCGCCGAACAGCGCCGGTTCATACGGACCGACGTCCGTGTTGAATCGTTCCCGGTTCGTTTTTCTCATTTGTTCCAGTGCGGTGTAAGCCATGTTCTTCCTCCGTTGTATAATGGTTCTCGGATCCGAAGATCTGCATGCCGCCGACGGACGTGCTGCCGTACGGTTCGATACAGCATAATCATCTATTGTAAATTGTAACTTTCCGCGCTCCGTTCGTCAATCGTCTCCGCACGATTTCCGGCGGAAATTTGAAAAAACATACGTCATCCGGAACAAAAAAGGAGAGGGCATACGGCTCTCTCCGGGGTTTGACACCCTTTCCGCATAACGCGGTCAAAACTGCGCTTTGGCGGTATTCTGATTTGCTGCTTATTCCTTCTTTTCTTCGGGCTCGATCACGACGTCTTCCTTCGGCGGTTCCGGCTTTTCGTCGTCCTTGTCCGCCCAATCCGAAACGGCCTTTGCGCCTGCTTTTACGGTCTGAACGATGGTCTTGCCCAGATCCTTGCCGAGCGTTCCGAATTCGCCGCCGACCTTTCCCCAGCTTTCCTTCAATGTCGACATATGCAGATACCTCCTTTTTTCTTCAGTATACCACAAATTTGCGGATTGGCAAGCAAAACGAATGTGTCATTATTGTGTCGCCTTTGGAAAACGGCGCGTTTTCAACCGGCCGAGTTACTCAGTCCCATATACGATATGCCATCAGGAAGTGCTCTTTCCAGTATGTGCTCGAAAGTACGCCGTCCGTGATGCGGACCTTGCCCTTGGAGGACGACGCGTCGATCATTCTGCCGCCGCCGAGATAGATGCCGACGTGACCGGAGCTCATCGTCTTGCCCTTGAACACGAGCACGTCGCCGCGCCGAAGGTCGCTCATCGACTTGATGCGCTTGTATTTTGTGCAGCTGCGCCACGCGATGCTCGTCATATAGCTCTGCTTCACGCCCGCCTTGTTGAGACACCAGTACACGAACCCGGAGCAGTCGAACTTGTCGGGACCTTTCGCGCCGCGCACATATCTGCAGCCGAGACGGGATTCGGCGATGTCGATGAATGCCTCGACACCCTCGCCGTAGTCGATGGTGCTGCCGCCGTCGCCGCTGTCGCCGTCGTCCGGTGTTGCGGTCGGTTTCTGCGTGGGCTTTTGCGTCGGCTTCGCCGTCGTGCCGGGCTTCGGCGTCGCGGTCGGCTTCTGCGTCGGCTTTTTCGTGGGCTTCGGCGTGGCGGGTTTCGGCGTCGCGGGCGCCTTCTTCGCGTTCTCTCCGAGCAGCAGCTGCATCGTCTCGGGACCGACGACGCCGTCGTCTTTGAGATCGTTGCGCTTCTGGAACGATTTGACCGCCGCCTGCGTCTTCTCCCCGTAATAGCCGGACGCCTGCGAATCCGACAGATATCCGAAGTGCGCGAGCCGCTTCTGGATGCGTTCCACGTCCGCGCCCTCCGTGCCGACGGTGAAGACAAACGATTCCGCTTCGCCGCTCTTCAGAAGGTCCACGGTGCTTTTTCCGAGACAGCCGTCCACGATGAGTCCGTTCTCCTCCTGAAAGCGCCGTACCGCGTTCTGCGTCTGCTTTCCGAACACGCCGTCCGGCAGATACGTAAGGTAGCCGAGCGCGAACAGACTTTGCTGATACGTTTCGATCGCCGGATCCTTCTCACCGATCGCGTAGAAATTGCCGACGGTGTTTTCGCCGAGCAGGACTTCAAACGCGGCGTTGTCCACGATGACGTCGCTGCTGAGATCGTTCTTCTGCCGGAACCGCCGTACCGCGGCTTCGGTCTGCTCGTCGTACGCGCCGAACGGCGTGCCTTCGAGGTAGCCGAGCTCGATGAGGCGCTCCTTGACAATCTCCACGTCGTCGCCGGACGAGCCCCTGACCATCGCGTAGGTCAGCGCGTCGCCGGAGAACAGCTTTTCATAGGTCTCTGCGTCGCAAAGACCGTTCGCGTGGATGCCGTTGCGCACCTGAAACGCGCGGATCGCGTCCGCCGTACCGTCGGAGTATTCGTCGTCGGGCTGTTCGAAATCGAGGTAATCAAGCTCCATCAGCCGGATCTGAACGTCCAGAACGATCGGTTCCTCGTCGCCGGGCAGCAGCGTGTCGCCGTTTAAGGGATGGCGCGACGGCGTCGGCGTCGGCGACGGCGTAGGGGTGGGGGAGGGCGTCGGCGTCGGGGCCAGGGACGGCTCCGGCGTGACCAGCGCGGGGTCGGGCGTTACCATCGACTGCCCGGGCGTCGGCGTCGCTTCAAAGATAACGATGTCCGAAGAGATCTCCGCTTCCGGAACATGCGTACCCGCCGTCGTCGCGCAGCCGATCAGAAGCGCCGCAAGCGCGGTTGCCGCGACATACGGGAAGCGCAGGCGTCTCGGCTTTGTTCCGTTCGGTTCCATCGGCGGTCTCCTTTGCTGTACAGATTCGGATACTGTCAATATAGCAGGGGAATGCAAGCAAAGTGTGCCGTATTTATGAACAAAACGCGAAAAAAAGAAAAAACCCGGAAAATCCCGGGCGGTAAATTTTGGCATTATCCGTGCAGAAGCACATTTCTGAAATAGGTATGCAGTCCTTCGACGGTCTCATTCAGACCGGAGGGCTTTTTTGCGCTGCCCTGCGCGAGCGTGCCGCGTCCGCCGCCGCTGCCGGAAAGCGCCGTGTTGACCGCGGCGATGAGAACGCCCATGTCGACCTTCAGACCGTTTGCGGCGAGCAGGTAGAACACGCGGTCGCCCACGTCGGAAAACAGCACGGTCAGCGCGCGATCCGTCATCGTCGCCGCGGCAAGCGGGCGGAGCCGCTTTGCGTCCACGCTTTCGAGCATCTTTACGATTAACTTCGTGCCTTTTACGTCCTCCGCTTCGGCAATGAGCGATTTTGCGAGGTATTCGTCGAGCGCGGCATACGCCTGCCGGAGCTCGCGCTTTGCCCGGGACAGATCTTCCGACTGTTTCTGTACCGCCGCTTCCGCCTGATCCCTTGCGGTCGAGAAGCGCAGCGCGATCGCGGATACCGTGTCCTGCATGACCTGCGCGTGACGGAGCGCGCGCATGCCGCACAGGAACGTACAGCGTGTGCCGCCCTTGTACGGGATCGCTTCGACGATCTTCAACTGTCCGATCTCACCGGTTTTTCGTACGTGCGGCGCGCAGCAGGTGCAGGCGTCGCTGCCTTCGATCGTAACGATGCGGATCGGCGCGGTGAGCCCCTCGGCGTGCTTTCTGAGCGGGATGCCCTTAAGGTCTTCCTCCGTCTCGTAGATCGTCGCCGTCACCGCCGCGTTTTCGGCGGCAAGACGGTTTGCGAGATTCTCGATTTCCGTGATCTCCTCGTGCCCGACCGGCTTGTCGAGGTCGAGCGTCGCGTACGTCACGGCGCAGTGGAAGCCGACGTTCTGCGCGCCGAAAAGATGCCACGCGCAGTAGGACAGAAGATGCTCGCCGGTGTGCTGCTGCATGATATCGAAGCGGCGGGCAAAGTCCAGCTCGCCGCGCACCTTCGCGCCGACGGAAAGCGCGCGGTCGCAGAAGTGCCAAAGCCGTTGTTCGCCCTGCTCGTTCACGTCCAGCACCTTCGCGTCGCCGAGCATGCCGACGTCGCAGGGCTGACCGCCCTTGTTCGGGAAGAACGCGCTTCTGTCGAGTTCGACCAGATACCCGTCGTTTTTCGGTTCGCAGGCGGTGACGACCGCGTCGAACGCCGCCGTCATGCTGTCAAGAAGATAAAGCCGTTCGGTCATGCAAGGATCCCTCCGAAGAATGTGAGATACAGAAATACGGT